>JBOHRZ010000089.1:0-9144 GCA_050732975.1 Gemmatimonadales bacterium | reverse complement strand
GTTGTCGGCAAGCAGATGCGTGCGGTGATACCCCGCATAGAGCGAACCGATCGGATCGCCCGCGAATACCCTTATCGCCGGATTGCGGTCCTTGAGATATCTCCCGATGCCGCTCACTGTGCCGCCGGTTCCGGCGCTGGCAACGAAATGGGTCACCTTCCCGGCGGTCTGTTCCCAGATCTCGGGCCCGGTCGTGGCATAATGCGCTTCAGGGTTGAGTGGATTGTAGAACTGATTGGCAAGTACGGCGCCCGGCGTGTCGTGGGCGATCTGCTTCGCCTTCATGATATAGTTCTCGGGGTGATCCGGCGGTACCGCCGTCGGCGTGATGATCACCTCGGCGCCGTACGCCTTGAGCAGCCGTACCTTCTCCTGGCTCATCTTGTCGGGCATGGTGAAGATGCAGCGGTACCCCTTGATGGCCGCGGCGATGGCCAGCCCGACGCCGGTGTTGCCGCCGGTCCCTTCGACGATCACGCCGCCCGGTTTCAGCTCGCCGGTGCGCTCGGCGCCTTCGATGATCGCCAGCCCGATGCGGTCCTTCACCGACCCGCCCGGATTGACGTACTCCGCCTTGCCGTAGACCGGCGTGCGCACGATGTGAGTCAGGCGCGAGAGACGGATGAGCGGCGTCCAGCCAATGGTTTCCAGGACCGACTGGCTCGATCGGCGGGGATCGACGGTCACGGAGAACCTCGCGCGCTACGCAGCGAATCGGGCAGGGTGAACCGGATCGGTACCTGAATCGCGGCGGTCATTGCGGCGCGCCCGCGCCGCGCCGGCGCGAATCGGAGCGCGGGAGCAGCGACCAACGCGGCGGAGTCGAACGCGGCCTGTCCGCTGGAACCGGCAATGCGCGTGGAGTCGCGCAGCACGCTTCCCTCCGAATCGACCACCACGTAGAGGAGCACGTTACCCTCGATGCGCCGTGCGAAGAGATCGGGAGGATACGGAATCGCCGGTTGGCCGAGGAGCTTCGCCGGCACTACGGCGTCGGCCGCCGCTGCGCCACGATGACACGCGGCGACTGCGAGACCCAGACCGAGACCGATGACCCGACGCATCTCGGGAAGATACTGGGAGCGGTCGTCACGCTTCATCCGGCGCGATGGGATGCTCCTCGAGTTCGTCGCGGATTCTGGCCAGTTCCTGCAGCGCCTGGATCGGTGTCATGGTGTTGGGATCGAGGCCGCGCAGGTGCATCGCCAGCATGATCGCCCTGCGCTCCCGTTCGCTGCGGGTGGCGTCGGATTCCGCGCGGGCGTCGAACAGCGAGGGTTGGGCCGGATCGGGATTCGCCGGCGGAGAGCCCGGCACGACCCGGTGGCCCGTTTCCAGCGTGCCGAGAACATTCTGCGCCCGGTGCACCACCCCGGCGGGAAGCCCGGCCAGTTGAGCCACGTGGATGCCGTACGACCGATCGGTGCCGCCCGGTTCGAGGCGGTGGAGAAACACGATTCCGCCGGCGCTCTCGCGAACGGCGACGTTGAAGTTCCGGGCGTGTGCCAGGCGCTCGGGAAGTTGCATGAGCTCGTGATAGTGTGTTGCGAACATGGTGCGGCAGGCGATCTGGTCGTGCAGGTATTCAGTGACCGCCCAGGCGATCGCGACGCCGTCATAGGTGCTGGTGCCGCGTCCGATTTCGTCGAGCAGCACCAGCGAACGCTGGCTGGCGTTGTGGAGGATGGCGCTGGTCTCGCTCATTTCCACCATGAACGTCGACTGGCCGCGCGCCAGATTGTCGCTGGCGCCGACTCGCGTGAAGATCCGGTCGGCGACGCCGATCGACGCCTCGGCCGCCGGCACGAACGAGCCCATCTGCGCCAGCAGCATGCACAGTCCGATCTGCCGCAGGATGGTGCTCTTCCCCGCCATGTTCGGTCCGGTGACCAGGATCACCCGCTGCGCTTCGTCGAAATGAACGTCGTTGGGCACGAACCGCTCGCGCGGCATCATCTGTTCGATCACCGGGTGCCGCGACTCGACCATGGTCAACTCGTATCTGTCATGCACCGCGGGACGGACATATTGGCGGGCGATCGCCACGTCGGCCAGGTCCGCCAACACATCGAGGCGGGCGAGCAGCCGTGCGGTGTGCTGGATCCGAACGATCGCCGTACCGACTCGCGATCGGAGCTCGGCGAACAGCGTTCCCTCGCGCTCGGCAATCCGTTCCTCGGCGCCGAGAACCTTCGCCTCGTAATCCTTGAGTTCCGGGGTGACGTAACGCTCGGCATTGCTCAGTGTCTGACGGCGCTCATAGTCATCCGGCACCGAGCCGGCGTTGGCATTGGTGACTTCGATGTAGTAGCCGAAGACCTTGTTGAAGCCGACCTTGAGGGAGGGAATCCCCGTCCGCGCTCGCTCGCGATGCTGGATTGCCGCCAGCGCCTGCTTGCCGTTGCTGCGCAGGTCGCGCAGGTCGTCGAGCTCGGCGTCGAATCCGGTCGCGATCACGTCGCCCTCGCTCAGTGAAGCCGGCGGCCGCGGCACCAGCGCTTGCGACAATCCGGCGTCGAGATCGCCGAGCGGGTCGAAGCGGCTGGCGGCATGCGTGAACAGCGTTGCCAGGCGGGCCGGGTCGGCGTCCGGAACCGGTTGCTCCGCGGCCTGGCGCAGCGCGGCCTGCACCCGCGGCAATCGCTGCATCGAGTCGCGCAACGCGCCGAGTTCGCGAGGCGTGGCGCGCCCCGCGGCGGAGCGTGCGGCGAGACGCTCCAGATCACGGACCCCGTCAAGCGCGTCGCGCAGTTCGGCCCGCAGCGACCCGGTTGCGGCCAGCACGCTCACCGCGTCGAGGCGGGCGTTGATGCGCTCGATGCTGCGCAACGGCGAGACGATCCACTGGCGGAGGAGACGCGCGCCCATCGGCGTCACCGTGCGGTCGAGCGTCTCCAGCAGCGTGGCGCCCCGTGCCCCCGATCGCAACGGCTCGATCAGCTCCAGGTTGCGGCGGGTCATCTCGTCGATCCAGCAGTAGTCTTCGTCGCGACGGATCCGGGGCCGTGCCAGATGCGGCAGTCCCTGCGGCTGCAGCTCGACGATGTACCGCAGCAGCGCCCCCGCGGCCGAAACAGCGGGGGCGTCGTCGGCGGTGAGCCCGAGACCGTCGAGCGACGCGAGCTGGAGCCTGCGGCAGATCTCCTCCCCGGCCAGTCCGGGATCGAATTCCCAGCGATCGCGCGCGGTGCGCATCACGCCATCGTCGAGTGCCGCATCGACGTCAGACGGCAGCACCACCTCGGCCGGCGAAAGCCGGTTCAGCGCTTCCGGGACGGCATCGAGGCCGACAGATTCGAGCCGGAACTCGCCGGTGGAGAGGTCGATCGCGGCGAGGCCGGCACGATCGACGGTGGGAAAGAGCGCCACCAACCAGTTATTGCGCGATCCCGGCGTAAATCCTTCGTCAAGAAAGGCGCCCGGCGTCACGGTCTCCACCACGGCGCGTTTGACAATACCGCGCGCGACGCGCGGATCCTCGACCTGCTCGCAGACCGCCACCCGGAAGCCGGCGGCGACGAATTGCCGCAGATACCCGGCGGCCGCTTTCACCGGAACGCCGGCGAGTGGCACCCCATCGCCGCGGGACGTCAGGGCGATGTTGAGGACGCGGGCGGCGGTGCGCGCATCCTCGTAGAACATCTCGTAGAAATCGCCCATCCGGAAAAAGAGGATCGCGTCGGTGTGACGCGCCTTGATTTCCTGGTACTGGGCCAGCAGCGGGGTGGAGAGATCCGGCACGGCGGGAAGCTAAGACTCACGGCGCCGTGGTGACGAACGGTGACCCTCCGGCGAGGGCCTTGAGCCGGGCCACCTGTGCGGCGGCCGCGGCCCGCGAGGGGAACGGACCGGCTTGCACCTTGGTGAGATTGCGGGGCCCGGGGATGGCGTAGGCCTTGAATCCCGCGGATTCGAGCTTCTGGACCAGTCGCCGGATCGCCGCCTTGTCGCTGATGGCCGCGACCTGGACCCGCCACGGACCAGCGGCGATCGAGGTTCGCGTTTTGCCTCCCGCAGTGCGTGTCGGGGCAGCGCCGCGCCCTGCCACGGTGTCGCCGGAGGGCGGCGGTCCTTGTCGCAGCGAGTCGGGATTCACCGGAGCAAGCCGCACGCCGGTGCCGATGTTGCATCGCTGCTTCGCGAACAGGAGCTGGTTACGCAGCTCGAGGTCGTCGTCGCCGGCCCGAGCCAGTCCCTTTGTCAGCCAGTCGCAGCCCTGCTGAAGTTGCCGGTTGGCGAACGCTGCGCGCGCGCCCCAGAGCGCCGCGGTCGCGATTACCGGCGACTCGGGGTAGTCGGCGAAGAGCTGGCCAACCCGCGAAACCACGTCATTCATGTCGCCATTGCCGTACGCCAGCTCCGCGAGCCGGAGCTGCGCTTTATCCGCCCACGGTGATCGGGCGTATTCGACCACGATCCGGGCATAGGCCGAGTGCATGGAATCGCCGGTTCGCGCCACGGCGCCCGCGGTGAAGAGCGCTTCGGCGTAGCTCGAATCGGTTCGCGGCGTCCGCGTCAGGATCCTCGCGATCAGCACCCGGGCCGAATCGCCGTATCCGTCCTGCGCGAGGTGGACGATGTCCAGGAAGCGCGGCGTGGTCGGCAGCAGTTGCTGTGCCGGCAGCCGCGCCGCGACGAGCGCGATGCCGACCAGCAATGCCGCTGCGCGGCGCATCACGCCGCCCGTCTCGTGGCGGAGATCGCCAGCGCCAGCACCAGGTCGGAAACGATCCCGGCTTGGTCCGAGATGGTCGAATTCTTGAGCGCGATATCGGCGTCGAGCGCCGCCCGGGTCGCGGCCCGGAGCCGCATGGCCGGCCAGGCCGGCGCGACTTCGGCGCTGATTCTCGCCAGCGCGTCGTAGCTTCCGACCCGCGGGCGCACCTTGAACAGCAGATCGTTCCTGATCTGCGTTGCGAGTGCGCCGCCACGGCCGCCGCGTTCGTCGAACACGGCGCGCGCCCACCGCAGCACCAGGAGCGCGCCACCCAGCAGCTGCACCAGGTTGACCCCGGAGACACCGCTGGTTTCCAGCAGCCGGGGCACCAGCGCCAGTGCGCGCGACGTCTCGTCGCGGAGTACCGCATCGCGCCAGTCGTCGGCGGTTTCGCCGAAGCGCACGCCGACCATGGCACCCACTGTTTCCGCATCGATCGGCTCGGCGCGATCAAGTCCGCTCAACTTCTGCACCTCGGCGCTCAGCAATCCCGGTTCGCCTCCCGTAGCGCGCAGCAGATGTTCCCGGCCCTCGGGGGTGATCGTGACGTCATTGGCAGCGAGGCGCTCGTCCAGCCAGGCCTCCAGACGATCGCCCGTCGGGGCGCTGCAGTCCACCGCAACGGCGCGCGATGCAAGCTCGTTGTCGGGCTCTTCGTCGTTCCCCTGGACCAGCACCAGGACTGTTTCGGGAGCGGGCCGTTCCAGGTACGCGATCGCCGGTGCCTTCGCCTTGCTCTTCCGCTTCCAGGCCTCGATGTCGCGGATCACTACCACCCGCCGGGCCGCCATCATCGGCAGCGTGGCGCAGGCGCCTTCCATCGCGCCCGGATCGAGATCCTGCGCGCTCAGCAGGTCGAGATTGAACTCCTGGGTGTCCGCTTCGAGCGCTGCGCCGAGGATCGCCGCGAGCGCCTCGTCCTTGAGGATCGCCTCGGCGCCATGGACATAGTAGACGGCGGCGAGATCACCTTTCGCGAGCGCGCGACGCAACTGCGCCAGATCAAGCCGGGACATCACGGAAAACTACACGACACCGCGCGAGACGCAGACCACTAGCCGCGGAGATTGACTTCGATCCAGAGGAGCGCCACCAGCGTCTTCGCGTCGACGATCTCACCGCGTCGGATCATTCCCTGTGCTTCCGACCATCGCACCGTGTGGATCTCCAGCACTTCGTCGGGCTCGTGGCTGGTCGCTCCGGGCTCGAGTCCGGTTGCGGCGAAGAGATGAATCCGCTCGTCGGTGAATCCCGGTGTGGTCCACAATCCGGTGAGGGGAATCAATGCCGCACAGGCATATCCGGTCTCCTCGCGCAGTTCGCGCCGGGCGGTCGCGGCCGGTTCCTCGCCGTCGTCGCGGCGTCCCGCCGGAATCTCCCAGAGATAGCCGCCGGTGGCGTGCCGGAACTGATGGATCAGCAGGATCCGCGGGTCATCGTCACGCGGGTCGTCGAGGAAGGGAACTACCGCGGCCGCGCCCGGATGCCGCAACATCTCCAGCCTGCCGGTCTCGCCATTGGGGTAGCGGACTGTGTCCACGTCGAGCGAGACGATCCGGCCGGTGTAGACGCGCTGAGATTGAAGAAGTGTCAATTCGATTTCACGGAGAAAGGAGTTCCAATTGTAGCCGGAAGGCGCTCATGGCCCGGAGCCCATGACGCCTGTCCGCCCCTTGACAACCATCCCCCTTCCCGGCGTGTCTTACCATCGAACTCTAGGTATGGAGGCACCATGGCTGCTCGCGATCAACTCCGGGGAACCTGCGAACTGCTGATTCTCAAGACCCTGACCTGGGGCCCCCGGCATGGATACGCCATTGCCCGCTGGCTGGAGGAGACGTCCAGCGACGTGCTGCGGGTCGAAGAGGGATCGCTCTACCCGGCGCTCTACCGCATGGAGCGCCGCGGCTGGATCGCCAGCGAACGCCGCCTCTCGGAACTCAACCGACCGGCGAAGTACTACCGGCTGACCGCCGCGGGGCGACGCCAGTTGAAGAGCGAGACGGCCGATTGGCTGGCCTTCTCCCGCGAAGTATCTCGGGTGCTGCTGGCGGAAACATGATGATGCGCCGCGACGACCACGACCCCGAACCGGTGCACGAACCGATCTTCGAACCAACGCCGGCCGAAGAGGTGGCCGACGAATTCGACTTCCATCTCGAGATGCGCGCCCATGAACTGATGGACCGCGGTGTCGACCCCGAGCAGGCCCGCCGCAAGGCACGGGAACATTTCACCGACTTCGACCGCGCCGCCGAGGAGTGTCGCCGCCTGGCGCGCGAACGCACCCGGGCGGTCCGGCGGCACCGCTGGTTCGGCGACCTCGCGCAGGACATCCGGTTTGCCTTCCGGCTGCTGCGTCAGCACCGTCTCTTTGCCGCCATGGTGATACTGCCGCTGGCACTCGGCATCGGCGCCGCCACGACGATGTACAGCGTCGCAGACAGCGTCCTGATCCGTCCCCTCCCGTTTCCGCACCCCGATCGTCTCGTCGCGATCTGGGCCACCGAATCGGGCTATCGCAATTCGGCCGTCTCGACTCCATGGCAGAGCGTGGTGATCGGGCAGGGGGAATACGATGCACTCCGTGATCATGCCAACACCTTGTCCCAGGTTGCCGCCTGGGCAAAGAGCAGCGTCACCCTCAACACCGGCGGTGAATTCGACCCGATAAGCGCGGTGCGTGTCACCGGGAGCCTTTTCCCGCTGCTGGGCATCCATCCGGCACTGGGCCGCGTGTTCCGGCCTGACGAATCAGTGCTCGACGGCCCGCGCATCGCGTTGTTGAGCTGGGAGACCTGGCAGTCGCACTTCGCCGCTGACAGCAGCATCGTGGGACGCAGCATCGTCTTCGGCGACACGACGCACTACACCGTGGTCGGCGTGCTCCCACCCGGCCTCCGGCTCGATCGCACCGACGCGCCACCGGCCGTCTGGCTGCCGGCGTTCACGGGTTCGTACGACGTCGCGTCGCAGCACAACCGCTCATACCGCGGCCTGGCGCGGTTGGCGCCGGGTGCGACCGTGGCGCAGGCCAACGCCGAGATTGCTCGCATCCTGACCGACTACAAGATCAGTTGGCGAGGTTCCGCCGGGGGCACGTCGGGTCGCGCCGAAGTCTGGCAGGATGACCAGACCGCGGCGGCGCGGCCATCATTGCTGATGCTGTCGGGCGCGGTGCTGCTGCTGCTGCTGATTGCCTGCGTCAACGCCGCCACGCTGATGCTGGGCGAAACGTTACGACGCCGGCCGGAACTCCTTGCGCGCCGGGCACTCGGCGCCTCGCCGGCGCGATTGGGACGGCAGCTGATCACCGAAAGCCTGGTAATCGCGGGAGCGGGGGCCGTGCTGGGTGCCCTGGCCGCGTGGGGTGGTGTACGGCTGCTGGTGGGTGCCGCGCCGGCAAAGATACCCGGCATCGCCGACGCTCATGTCGACGCCCGCGTGCTGGTGTTTACCATGACTTGTGCACTGGTCGTCGGCATCGGATTCGGCCTCCTTCCCGCTCTGGCGCTGCTGCGCTGGGGAGGGCACGGCACGGTGCGCATCGGCGCGGGACAGACGCCGCGCGGCGCCGTTGCGATGCAGCGCGCGCTGGTTGCTGCCGAAGTGGCGCTGTCACTGGTGATGCTGGTCGGCTGCTCGCTGCTCGGACGCAGCCTCGTTCGCCTCAGCTCGGTCGACCCCGGCTTCGTCTCCGATGGGCTGTTCGAGATCGACGCCTTCGCGACGGGCAAATTCTGGAGCGACGGTGCCCGCATGGCGCGTTTCTATGCGGCCGCCAGCGAGGCCTTGCGCAGCATTCCCGGTGTCACTGCCGCCAGTGGAAGTTCGGGCGGACTCTTTGAAGGCGGCGGGAGCAGCTCGCCGATCAAGGTCGCGGGTGTCACCTATCCCGACAGCTCGGGACCGCCGATGATCCAGCAACGCGTGGTCCTGCCGGACTATCTCCGCACCATCGGCGTCCCGGTCGTCGCCGGGCGCGATTTCAGCAGCGGCGATCAGACCGGCGGCGAGCCGGTGGCGATCCTGACCGAATCAGCCGTCAAGCGTGACTGGGGCGGCCGATCGCCCATCGGCAGGCAGGTGATCTGGCAGGGAAAGACCTGGACGGTGATCGGCGTCGCCGCCGACGTCCGTGACAACGAACTCTCGCAGGGCGTCCAGCCGATGATCTACATCCCGTCGGCGCAGTGGCCGGGAAACAGCATGATCCTGACCATCCGCGCCAGCGCCGATCCGCGAGCGCTGCAACCGTTCATCAAAGCGCGGCTGGCGCCGCTCGATCCCGCCGTGTCCGTGCGAAGCGTCGACGCGGTGCGAACGCTGATCCAGCACTCCTACGCGGAAGAGCGCTACCGCACGCTGCTCGGATCCCTCTTCGGTGTGCTCGCCGCGATCCTGGCCGGCGTGGGCGTGTTAGGCGT
>JBOHRZ010000088.1:0-9205 GCA_050732975.1 Gemmatimonadales bacterium | reverse complement strand
CGCCAACCCCCCGCAACCATGGCGTCGCCACGGCTGCGGAGGGTTATGTGCGCTGGTAACGACGATCCGGCTTTTCGACGTCACGCGATACGTGACCCGGCTTGGTCGTCTTCCCCTCGTCGCACGGGCGACTCAGGTGCTCCGCTCTCGGGCAGAGCTACAGTTGTGGCCAGCGACCCCACAACCTGCGCGACTACGTCGAATCGACGTCGCGCTCCCTTCCGGCGGCGTCCCGCGGGAAGGATCCGTCGGCGGTATTCCGTGCCGTCGACGCGGAGCAGATTCTACAGCCAATTCCCGAACGCGCAAGGGGGCCTCGCCGGATGATCCCTGGATGAGGCGCGGATGAAGGAATCGTCGCACTGCTATTGACTAATCCGCCCGAACCTTCGACAATCGACATCTGCTGTCCGCACTCGCCGGGAACGCCATTGATCGAGTCTGCCAAACGCTGGTTCCTGAAGGTTGCCGCCTGGCTCGACGAACTGCGGCACCAGGAGAATCAGCTCGCCATGGTGCTGAGCCTGGTGATCGGGGCCGTGGTCGGCCTGGTGGTCGTGGTATTCATCAAGGTCACCAGCGGGCTCACCACCAGTTTCTTCCCGGAAAACGGCTCCGAGTGGCGCCGGGTCCTGGTGCCGGTGCTCGGCGCCCTGGGCAGCGGCTATCTGCTGTACCGGTTCTTCCCGGCGGCGCGCGGCAGCGGCGTCCCCCAGACCAAGGCGGCGATCTACATCCGGGACGGCCGGATCCGGTTCCACACGGTGATCGGGAAGTTCCTGTGCTGCTCGGTCTCGCTGGCGAGCGGGATCGCGCTGGGCCGCGAAGGTCCCTCGGTGCAGATCGGCGCCGGGATCGCCTCGCTGTTCGGGCGGCGCCTCAAGATGAGTACCGAGCAGCTCAAGGCGCTCATCCCGGTGGGAGGAGCGGCAGCACTCGCCGCGGCGTTCAACACCCCGATCGCCGCGGTTCTCTTTTCACTCGAAGAGATCGTCGGCGACCTGCACGCTCCGGTGCTCGGATCGGTGGTGCTGTCGTCGGCCACGTCGTGGATCGTGCTCCATCTTCTCCTTGGCGACGAGCCGTTCTTCCACGTGGCGCCCTACCACCTGGTCAGTCCCGTCGAACTGCTCGTGTATGCGGTGCTCGGTATCGCCGGTGGGGTGGCGTCGGCGGCCTTCGCGCGCCTGCTGCTGTCGCTTCGGGCGCGGTTCCTGGCGATGCCGTCGCGCACGGCATGGGCGCACCCGGTGGTCGGCGGCCTCACCGTCGGCGTCATGGGGCTCTTCCTGCCCGACGTTCTCGGCGTCGGCTATCCCGCCGTCGACAAGGTGCTTGGCGGAGTGATGGTGTTCAAGATCGTGCTGCTGCTCGCGATCCTGAAGCTCATCGCGACGGCGGTGTGCTACGCCTCGGGGAATGCCGGCGGCATCTTCGGCCCCAGCCTCTTCATCGGTGCGATGCTCGGCGGGGCCGTGGGACAGATCGCCCACATGATCGCGCCGGCCCATACCGCCACCGCCGGCGCCTACGCCCTGGTCGGCATGGGTGCCGTCTTCGCCGGCGTGGTCCGCACGCCGATGACGTCAGTGATCATGATATTCGAGCTGACCCGGGATTATTCGATCATCGTGCCGCTGATGATTTCGAACCTGATCGCGTTCTTCATCTCGCAGCGGATGCAGCGCGATTCGCTGTACGACGCGCTGGCGCAGCAGGACGGCATCCATCTGCCCAGCGGCGTCACCCGGGCGGTGAGCAGCCGGTTCCGCGTTGCCGCGGTGATGCACCCCACCGCCGAGATCATTCCGCCGACCATGCCGGTTGCCGAGGCGAAGGCGCGGCTGACCGCCGGCACCGGCGGCCGCCTGATCGCCGGTGCCGAGCGGTTGACGTTGCTCGATGCGGCAACGCTCGATGCGGCGATCGGCCGCGGCGAAGGGAGTCTCCCGGTAGCGCACCTGCTGGGCTCGGAGCCGCCCACCGCCAGCGAGCAGTCGGAGCACCTCCACGCCGATCATTCGCTCGACGTCGCACTGAGACGGATGGGCGAAACCGGCCGTGATGTCCTGCCGGTCGTATCACGCGACGACGTGCGACATCTGCTGGGCGCCGTCACCCTGACCGACGTCCTTACCAGCTATGGCGTCGAGAGAGCGATAAAGCCGGACACCTGATAAGCGATAGCCGCCAGCCGTTTAGGTGCATTGGCGGTCCAGGCAAGTCGTCACCTGCGATGCAGAACCATTCGGAGGTGATCGATCATGGGAATCTCGAAATTGCTGACTCTGCCCGCGCTCGCCGGTGCGCTGTTGCTCGCGCCGCGCCCTGCGCCCGCGCAGGTCTCGGTATCGCTCCACCTGGGCAGAAACATCTCGATCGGCGCATATTCGGCCGCTCGATATGGCGATTGGCACACGAACTATCGCCGGTGGCGCCCGGTGACGGTGTACTACTACAACGGGGACTATTACCCGCACGCAGTGCGTGGTGGCCGGGCGGTCATGGTGTACCGCTACCAGAACAGCTATTTCCTGCCGCCGGAAGATACGGGTTGGAACCGTGCGGACCACCGGTACAACTACCGGCGCCGGCCGGATGACAATGACTACAACCGCGCCCGAGGCGGACATCCCGGCACGTAACAGAAGGAGAGAAGGTAGAAGTGAGAAGTGAGAAGGGAGAAGGGAAAACCTGATGGCGCCCGTGATCACGGCCATTGGGTCTTCCCTTCTCACTTCTCGCTTCTCACTTCTCTCTTTGTCAGGGCAGTAACGCCGTACCCGGTCCGGTGTTGCCGCGGTGGCAGGTGACGCAGTCGATCGTGGGCGTTTCGCCGCGGCGGTTGGGCGGCATCTTCGTGAGGGCCTGGGTATTGATCATGTTGACCATTTCGATCATGACGCGCGCCGTCCGCTTGCTCTCATGCGAGTCGTCATCCCACTTTCCCACCGTATGGCAGAAGCTGCACCCGACGCTCAGTGACTTGCCGAAATAGTCCATCGTCCTGAGCAGCGCCGCCGACGTCGAGTCTTTCATCAGCAGGACGTTGGCAAACTGCTCGCCGGCGGGGCGGTTTTCGCTGCCGGCAATCTTCGTCATCAGCTCCTGCACGGTGGCGGTTCGGACGGCGTCGAGTGAGTCGCGGCGCGCGGCGCGCTGCTCGGGTGTCAACCGCACGCGGCCGCCGAACCCGCCCCTTCCCCCTCCCCATCCCGGCGGTCCACCCATCCGGCCACCTTGCTCACCGGCTGGCGGCGCGGACGCCGGCTGCGGTGCCGGGGCCCGGGCCACGCCACCGCCCGGAGCCGGAGTTCCCGCGGGCGGCTTGCTACCGCTCCCGGACGCACAGGAAATCGATGTCGCCACGACCAGTACCGCCGCACCCAGCCACTGATGCCGCATCGCGCGCTCCCTGGAAAATGGTCCTTGCCATCATCGCGACGCGATCACCTCCGACTTGACCAGCTCGGGAACGATGGCATCCGCGATTTCCCGATTCACCTGCGCGCCCGACGTCGGGTTGATGGTTTCCGTCGTGGCGCTCCAGATCACCCGGCCGCCGTCTCGCGTGGTGATCAGCTCGTTCGCGTACCGCACCAGCCGGTTGGTCTCAACGTATCCCGGCGAGTAGACATCGGTCCAGTAGGTGTAGTAATGGCCGGTCCACGGGCTCAGGTACGTCACCGGTTCCACCGTCGCGTAGCCGGGAACGTAATGCGATTGCGTCGCGCCGGGGAGCGGATGGGTCAGCAGCACGGCGTCGTACCCGCGCGACCGGATCGCGTCGGTAAGCTGTGCGGTGTCGGGCGCCTGACCCGGGAAGTAGCGGTACGACGGCGTCGCATCGATGCCGTGATCTCTGAGCGACTTGACGAAGCCGTCTTCCCAGTTCCGCCGACTGGTGGGATCGTGGCGGATGGCCACCACCAGCACGTTGCGCAGCGATTGACGCGGGTAGCCGGGATCGCGCCAGAGATTGACCAGCGATGTCGATGTGCATCCTGCAACGGCGACGAGCCCAGCCAGGAAGAGCCTGTGCAGGATTCGGTGCCGGGAGAGTGGAGTCATGGATCGTTCCGGTATGAGGTGTCAGGAACGACGTCGCTTCCCCGGTAACCCCGCACAAGGGGCGGCCGCCCTCCGCTGTTCCGGAAACCCGGCGCCCGGCCGGCGACGTACTTATGATCCGTATACCCCAGAACCGGAGCCATTCGATGCCGGCTTTCTCCCTGCCCCCGCTCGCCATCATCCTCGCCGCGGCGACTGCGGCTCCGGCCCCGACCCCGATCCGCCCCCTCCCGCTATCCGCCGGCCCGGTCGCCACACGCGACACGGCCGTCTTCGCCGGGGGATGCTTCTGGGGAATCCAGGCCGTCTTTGCCCGCGTGAAGGGCGTGTTGTCCGCGACGGCCGGGTACGCCGGCGCGCGGAAGGCCGATCCCAGCTACGAGGAGGTCAGCACCGGCACGACCGGCTACGCCGAATCGGTCCAGGTGATCTACGACCCGGCGAAGGTATCGTACGACCAGTTGCTGGCGGTCTTCTTCACCGTCCACGATCCGACCGAACTCAACCGGCAGGGACCGGACGACGGAACGCAGTACCGGTCCGCCGTCTTCTACCGTAACCCGGCGCAACAGCGGGCCGCTGCGATCTATATCGCGAAGCTTGTCCAGGGGCACGCCTACCGGCATGCCATCGCGACGCAGATCGCGCCGGTCAACTCGTTTCATCGTGCCGAGGAGTACCACCAGGACTTCTACGACAAGAATCCGGACTACCCGTACATCGTGATCAACGACAAGCCGAAGGTCGCCCAGCTCAAGAGCACGTTTCCGCAGCTCTTCACGCCGACGCCGGCGCCGTCAACCTGAAAGAGAGAAAGAGGGAAAGAGGGAATCAAGCTCCTTCCCTCCTTCTCTCCTTTAAAGCGTTCTCCACCTCGCTCCGGTCGGATCGAGCAGCGCGTCGGCCGCGGTCGGACCGCCGCTGCCGGCGGCATAGTTCGGAAATCCGTTCGTCGGCTGCGATTGCCAGTATGCCAGCAGCGGGTCGAAGAGATCCCACGCGGCTTCCACTTCGTCGCTGCGCATGAACAGGGTCTGGTCGCCGAGCATGGCGTCGAGGAGCAGGGTCTCGTAGGCGTCGTGTTCGACGGTGCCGAATCCTTCGGCGTAGCCGAAATCCATCTCGACCGATCGCGCCTGCATCGCCATCCCGGGGACCTTGACGTCGAACCGCAGCGCGATCCCCTCCTTCGGCTGGATCCGCGCGATCAGCACGTTGGGTTCGAGCTGCTCGCCTTCTTCGGGCGGAAAGAGCATCAGCGGCGGCCGCCGGAACTGGATCGAGATCTCCGTGCAGGTCGCCGCCAGCCGCTTGCCCGCGCGGATGAAGAACGGCACCCCCTGCCAGCGCCAGTTGTCGAGCGTGAACTGCATTGCGGCGAAGGTGGCCGTGTTCGACTTGGGCGAGACGTTCTCCTCCTGCCGATAGCCGGGAACGTTGACGCCGTCCACCCGGCCGGGTCCGTACTGGCCGCGCACCGCGGCCGATGGCTGGACGGGCCGGATCGCGCGCAGCACCTTGACCTTCTCGTCGCGCACCGGATCGGCGGCGAATGACGTCGGCGGCTCCATCGCGGTCAGCGCCAGCAGTTGCACCAGGTGATTCTGGAAAACGTCGCGCACCACGCCGGCTTCTTCGTAATACTTGCCGCGATGCTCGACGCCGAGCGATTCGGCCGCGGTGATCAGCACGTGCTCGATGTAATGCCGGTTCCACACCGTCTCGAAGATCGAGTTGGCAAAGCGGAGCACCAGGAGGTTCTGCACCGTCTCCTTGCCGAGGTAGTGGTCAATCCGGTAAAGCTGATGCTCGGCCATCACGCGCCGGGCACCGCGCTGCAGGGCCCGGGCGCTTTCGCCGTCGTGTCCGAACGGCTTCTCGATGACGACCCGGGTCCAGGGCCGCTCCGCCGGATCGCGCTGCTTGGTGAGCAGCCCCGAGCCGGCGAGATGGCGGATCACGACCCCGTACAGACTCGGCGGCAGTGCCAGGTGGATGAGATGCCCCTGGAGGCCGGGGACCGTCTTGTCGATCGCGGCAAGCCCCTCCTGGATCAGGGTGTACCCCTCATTCGAGGTGAGATCAGCGCGGATATAAAAGAGGCGGCGCTCGAAATCGGGCCAACCGCGACCGATCGTCGACTCGTCGATTCCGGCGGCGCGCAGCGCGTCGTTTACCATGCGCCGGAATCCGGCGTCGCCGTCCTCGATGGCGCGGTCGGCGCCGGCGATGGCGAACTCGTCGGGGAGTCCGCCGTCGAGATAGAGGTGAAAGAGCGCCGGCCAGAGCTTGCGGTGCGCGAGGTCGCCCGATGCGCCCAGGATCAGCACCACGCACCGCGCCGGCTTCGGCATCGGCGAGCGCCCCAAGGGGGCTGCGCCGGTCACCCGCGTCGGCGCCACCACCGCCGCGGTGGTCATTCGTGCTTCACCGGGTGGCCGCCGAACTCATTGCGCAGCGCGGCGATGACCTTGGCGGAGAATGATTCGGTCTGCCGCGAGCGCAGCCGCATCAGCAGCGACAGCGTGATCACCGGCGCGGGAACGTCGAGCCGCATGGCTTCGTCCACCGTCCAGCGCCCTTCGCCGGAATCGTCGACGTAACCGCGCAGGTCGGCCAGGTCGCCGCTCTTCGCGAAGGCGCTTTCCGCCAGTTCGTTGAGCCACGATCGGACCACGCTGCCCTGATTCCAGAGCCCGGCAATGCGATGCAGGTCGAGATCGAACTCCTTCGACGCGTGCAGGATCTCGTAGCCTTCGGCGTACGCCTGCAGCAGTCCGTATTCAATGCCGTTGTGGACCATCTTGACGTAGTGGCCGGCGCCGGGCGGGCCCATCCGCGCGTAGCCGTTCTCCGGCGCGAGGGTGCGGAAGACCGGCTCGCACACCGCGAAGGCCGCCTCCGACGCACCCACCATGAGACAGTATCCGACAGTGAGCCCCCACACGCCGCCGCTGGTCCCCGCGTCGACGAACTCGACGCCGCGCACCCGCAGGTGCTCGGCTCGCCGCATCGAGTCGTGGTAGTTGGAGTTGCCGCCATCGATGATGATGTCGTTGGGACGGAGACGTTCGCCGAGATCGGCGATGGTCTGCTCCGTCGGAGCGCCGGCCGGCACCATCACCCAGACCACGCGCGGCGGCGCGAGTTGCTCGCAGACATCCGCGAGGTCGCGCGCGGCGTGCGCTCCTTTCGTCACCGAGGCCTGTACCGCGTCGGCACTGCGATCCCAGACCACGACCTCGTGTCCGCCTTGCAGCAACCGCTCGACCATGTTGCCGCCCATTCGTCCCAGCCCGATCATCGCGATCCGCATCGTTCAGTCGCCCCCTCGTTGCAGCTGCGACGCCGCATCCTCGGTGAGAATCCAGGTTCCGTCCCGCGCCAGCCGGGCCGGACAATCGCGGGGATCGCCGGATCCCGCCAGCGCCCGCGCCACGACATCTGCCCGCTCCCCCTGCGACACCAGCATCACCACTTCACGCGCGGCGGCGATGACCGGTGGTGTGATGGTAATCCGCGGCACGTGCGGCGCCACCGGTGCCGGCGGAACCGCAACCACGCGCCGCCGCGATTCACTCACCGCCGCCAACCCGGGAAAAAGCGACGCGGTGTGACCGTCCGGACCGATGCCCAGCACCAGCACGTCCAGCGCCGGCGGAAGCAGGTTCTCATAGGTCCGCGCGGCAGCATCGGTGTCGGTACGCTCGCCCTCCATCCGGAACACGCGCGGCGCCACCGGCAGGCGATCAAGCAGCTCGCGCCGGACCATGCCGTAGTTGCTGTCCTCATGGTCCGGTGGAACGGCGCGCTCGTCTGCAAAGTACAGGGCCACCTGCCGGCACGGGATCGCCTCGGCGGCCAGGCGGTGGAACACCGGGATCGGCGTTCGCCCGCCTGAAACGGCCAGCGCGCATGCGCCGTGGGCCCCTACCGCGCCGTCGATCCGCGCGGCGATCTCCTGCGCCGCCCGCGCGGCAAACTGCGACGATGTCGTGACAATCAGCGTGGCCACGGGCCGGCTCCTCATGGTACCGCGGACCAGCCTGCTCCGCTCAGAGCCTGGCGAGAAGCAGACTGACGATCTCGATCACCAGAATCACGGCAACCACGATCGTGAGCGCAAGGATCAGCCGCCGCCGCCACGGCTTCTCCAGTGGCGGCCTGTCACCATGGCCCCGCGTCATCACGATCAACGGCGCGACCGGCGGACCGCCGGTGGTTGGATAGTGGTGACGCCTGGTCTTCCGCCTGAACAGTGCAGCCGCCTTTGATGGCTCGTGGTTGGCAGCCGGGCTTTCCGTGATCCGGTACCGGACGATGCCTCGGCAACCTGTCCGCGACCCGGTCGGAAACCCGGCTACCAGCGAGTTGTGACGCTCAAGGTCCCCCGCCCTGCACTATTGCCTCGGCCAGACGTTGTCGTCGATATCATGATCCGGGAACCGACCGAACGGATCCAGGGTGATCTTCGCGATCTTGCGAGGTCCGAAGTTCAGCACTGCCTTGAAGGTCCGGCTGCCGCCGAACCAGACATCGACCGGATATGTCACCAGCGCCGTGACGTTGTCGATCATCTTCGCGTTGGCCATCATCCGGATCGGCGGCCCCTCGGGATCGAATTCCACTGCCAGCACCACCGGCGACGGCATCTGTCCAGCCTGGTGCACGGTCACCGTGGTCCGGCCGGCCGCAGTCGAGACGTTCGTGATCGATCCATCGACCGACTCCGTGGTGAACAACCAGTAGTACCAGAACCAGCCCAGGTCCCGATGCAGTGTGTTGGACAGATAGAACGCGTAATCCCACGGCGATGGGTGCTTGAACCTCCACGCCTTCGCGTAGCCGCTCATGGCGTGCCATACCGCGGAATCGCCCACCACGCCGCCGAGCATCGACAGCATCTGCGGGGCCCGGCCATAGGCCTGCTCCTGGTATTCCGGACCGCCGTAGTTGGCGTCCCACATCAGCGGGGCCAGTCGCTCGTTCCCCGAGCTGCGCCCGAACGCCTCGCCCTGCCCGTTGAGCAGATGTGTGCCGCCCGGTGGATCGATTGCCTGGAACCGGGTTGGCGGTTCACCGCCGCGCCCGAAGCCGCCACGCTGCGCGGCGAGTACCACGCGCACTCCCGCCG
>JBOHRZ010000087.1:0-9274 GCA_050732975.1 Gemmatimonadales bacterium | reverse complement strand
GCAGGGAGCGGAGCCGCTCGATCATGTCGCTCACGAATGCCATCAGGCGCCTCCTCCCCCTCCGCCTGCCGCGCCAGCCAGTCCCTCGGCGGCGAGGATCAGGTTGACGGCCGACGACGCCCGGAGCCAGTTGTCGCGCTCGACGCCCAACTGGCGCTTGCCGGCTGTGGTGAGCTCGTAGTAGCGCGCACGGCGGTTCGCCGCCGTCATCCTCCAGTGGGTCTTAAGGAGCCCGCGGCGCTTCATCCGCACCAGGGCGGGGTAGAGCGACCCCTGCGGTACCAGGAAGACCTCCCGGGAAAGGAGCTGGATCCGCTGCGCGATGCCCCAGCCGTGCATCGGCTCGATGGCGAGCGTCTTGAGCACCAGCAGTTCGAGGGTTCCCTGGACCAGGTCAGTGCGGGGGTCGGACATGGTTACTCCTTCAGAAGATCTGAAGGAGCATAACACCGCGGCGGCCAGGGCGGTAGCATCCGGCTACCTTCCTGCAATGCCCTCACCGACTTGGAAGCTGCTCGCCGTGCTGGCTCTGGCGCCCGGGGCCCTGCCGGCACAATCGCTCGCCGGCACCTGGGACGCCGCGATGAACACACCGGGCGGCGTTGTCGAGTTCGGCCTGGTGTTTCATGTCCAGGGCGACACGGTGACCGGCACGGTCAAACGGTCGCAGGGCGACGTTCCGTTGTCGGGCGTGGTCGTTGGCGATACGGTGAGCTTCAGCTACACGATTACCTACAACGACCATCCCTTCGACTTGACGATGACCGCCCGGATCGTGGGGGACTCGCTCAAAGGCACGGTCGATTTCGAGGGGCAGGGAAGCGACCTGTTCTGGGCGCGGCGGGTGAAGGAGCCGGAGCACAACCCTCCTTCGTCTCGTTCGTCTCCTGCGTCACTCAACTTCGTCTCCTCCCTCTCTTCGGTCGCCTCGTTCGCTATTGTTCGGTCACGGTCCGCAGCTCCATCTCCCCGGCGTCGTTGAGCGCCAGTACGAAGCTGTAGACATGACCCGCGGTGAGGGTCACCGGGCCAGCCTGCACCAGCACATTGTCAGTTCCCGCCGCCTTGAGCCATACCAGATACTCGCCCGGTGGGCGAACCGCGTATCCCGGAAACTCCGGATCGGTGCCGGTGCCGTAGGTGAACGGACTCACGATCCGTGTCCCGCTGTCGGCGGCCTCGGAGGTGAGAAAGAGATACGCGTCCATGGCGGGGGCATTCGGCACGGTGTGAACCATGCGGGCCTTGATGGCGTCGGTGAGCGGTGCCTGTGCTGTATCCAGCGCGCTCACCAGCAGCGACACGCTGCCGGCCGACGACGCCAGCACCGCGGTGCGGTGGTCGTCCGCCGACATCTGCAGATCGGCCGCGGCGAGCACCTGGTTGCCCGGGCCGAGTGCCTCGATGTGGTGACTGCCGTCGGCGACGGCCAGCGTGGTCGCAGCTCCGGCCGGCGGCAGGGCCACTGCCGACCCATCGAGACGCAGGGTGGCGCTGGTCGCTGTCGCGAGGGCATTGAGGAGCAGCACCTGTCCGGAGGTTCCACCGGTGGGGATCGTTGCCGTGCCCGAACACGCCGCGGCCAGAACGGCCGCGCAGGTGGCCGCATGATTGATGCGCATGGACATAGAGAGCCTCATCTCATGTAATAATCAGTCGGCGCGGCGTCGCCGCGCCCGGTTCATTGTGCAGGACGCCCTGCGGCCGGCAAAGGTCACATTGTTCGCGCAATGTGACCGCTTGCCCGAGGGCCGGGTCTCTCCAAGGTGACGTCGACCGACGCAACGCTGGTCGATCGCCTCGCCGCCGGTGACGCCGCCGCCCTTGGCGAGATGATCGAACGACACGGTCCGCCGCTGCTCCGGTTTGCGGCGCATTACCTTCGATCCGCGGCGGACGCCGACGAGGTGCTGCAGGATGTTTTTCTCCGTGCCGACGGTGCCATCCGCCGGGGTGTGCGGCCCGAACGGCTCGACGGCTGGCTCTTCCGGATCACGATCAACCGATGCCGATCGCGCCGGCGGAAGTGGTGGCCATTCGTCGCCGGCGCATCCGCCGACGCGGCATTGGCCACAGCGGCGTCTGCCATCCATGTCGAGCCGGATGAGTGGCGCGAAGAAATCGAGCGGGCCATGGCGACGCTGACGCCGCCGCTGCGGGAGGCCTTCCTCCTCAAGCATGTCGAAGGGATGTCGTATCAGGAAATGAGGGAAGCGACGGGTGCCTCGATTCCGGCGTTGAAGATGCGCGTCGCCCGCGCCTGCGAACATCTGCGCGGGATCCTCGGCGAGGCGCGAGGATGAGCGACGTATTGATTCCCGGCGAGCCGCTGCAGCGAGCCGTCGACGCGCTTCGGGAACCGATGGCGCTGCAGCCGGGTCTCATGGGCCGCACCCGGCGCCGCCGGCTGCGTCGTGCGGCCGGGATCGGCGGCGTGTCCACCGTCGCGGCCCTGGTCCTCGCGGTTGCGCTGCTGCGGAGCGAGTCGCATCCTTCCGGCGTGACGTTCACGATCGACGCCCCGACGAGTCACAGTGTGGCCCTGATCGGCGACTTCACCGACTGGCGCAGCGATCGGGTCCGGCTTCAGCATGAATCTTCCGGCCTGTGGGAAGTCACCGTGCATCTCCCGCCGGGACGCTATCGTTTCGCGTATCTCGTCGACAACACCGAATGGCGCGCCGACAGCCACGCCGCACCGGCGGTCGATGATTTCGGGCGGCCGACGTCGGTCATTACGGTGGCTTCGCAGTGAGGCTGTCACGGTTTGCCGCCGTCATCGCGCTGCTGGCGCTGCCGTATCGAGTTGCGCGCGCCCAGGATGCACGGTTGCTGCAGCGGTTCGATACTGACGCCGCCCGGCGGCTGCAACTGGTGATCGACAGCGCCGCGCGCGACACCCTGCCCACCGAACCCCTGGTCGAGCGGGCCCTGGAGGGGAGCGCCAAGGGCGCACCGTTCGACCGGATCGTCACCGCGCTCGACGCATTGCGCGTCGCCTTGCTCACGGCGCGGCAATCGCTGGGACCGCGGGCCACCGCGACCGAGCTGAGCACCGGTGCTTCCGCCCTTCAGGCCGGCGTCCCCGCAGTCCGCCTCGTGGAATTGCGCCGGCTGCGCGGCGACAAGCCGGTGACCGCGCCGCTCGGCGCGTACCTCGATCTCGTCGCCCGCGGTGCGACGCCCGATCGGGCCTGGGACCACATCACCGAGCTCGCCCGCCGCCAGGCGAGCGATGCGGCGTACCGGAAACTCACGCCGGTGATCGTCGATCGGCCACCGCCGCCGGATGCGCCGGATGATGCCCCCGACTGGCAGCTCACCACGATCAACGGTCGGGGCCAGCTCGATCGCTCCCGCGCCACATCGCTCGCGGCGCTGAACGGCAGCATCAGCCAGACGATCGGGCCGGTACACGCCGACGTTGCCGGCGCCACGGTCGATCATGTCGGCATCGGTACCACCGGGTCCGTCGGCGCCGACGTCGTCTTTCGTACCTCGATCGATCGCTGGCGCGTCGCTGCCGGCGGCGTCGCGTCGTCGGGCCGCGAGATCAACGAGGCCTGGACCAACGCCGGCGGCGGCATGATCGCCGCGCGCCGCGACCTCGGCCGCTGGTCGCTCTCCTCCGATCTGCGTGGCGGACTGGCGCAGCGGGGCACCTTTCGCACCCCGTGGATCACGCACACCGCGGGAGCGGCGTTCGATATCGGCCCGTTCCGCTTGAGCGCGCTCTGGCGCGGTAACATTGTGGCCGACAGCGTGCGCGATCTGCACGTCTTCGGCGACACTCTTCCGCGGGATTCGATGCACCTCAGCGGACCGCCGGTGTACGTCAGCGACACCGGATGGAAGCATGTTCATCGCGACATACACGATGTCGCCTTCGCCGCGTCGTGGTCGCGGGGGCTGCTGGCGGTGTCCGGTCAATTCGGCCGGCGGTTCGGTGACAGCGCCCGTGCCGAGAGCTGGTTCCTTGCCTCTGCCGCGTTGCAACTGACGCCCACGATCGCGGTGGTTGCGAGCGGCGGGCGCACCACCGCGGATCTCCTCCTCGGGCTCCGCGGTGGACAGACGGCGACGCTCGGGCTTCGCCTCTCCACCGGGCGACATTCGCGCGACGATGCCGCCGGCGTTCCGATGCACGAGCTCGAGCTGGTGTCCGGGGCGCGCAACACCATCCGGCTCATCTTCGTGATTCCCGGCGTCAGAGACCACGTGCTGCTCGGCACCGATCTCAGTGGATGGGTTCCGATGGCGCTGCGCCGGCGGGACGACGGCCGCTGGGAAGTGGCTGTGCCGGCCGGCCCCGGTGCGCACCGGTTCAATCTTCAGGTCGATGATGGCGCCTGGCGGGCGCCGCCGGGAATGACCGTGATCGATGACGGATTCGGCGGCAAGGTCGGGGTGCTGGTCTTCGGGAACTAGGGCGCGTTCGGCCCACTGCCCCGCGCCCGGATCGCGTCGACCTGAGCGTAGGTCAGCACCAGCGATTGGATCGTGACGCGGCCCGCGCGAGCGAAGATCAGCGTCACCGGTACGTCGTGACCAACCGCGACGGTATCGGTGAGTCCCTCGAACATCAGGTGCATCCCGCCGGGGGCAAACCTGGTCACGGCGTGCGCGGGAAGCGTCAACCGATCCATGGCCTCCATGCCGCCTCCCGCTGATGCGCCGTGCAGCATCGCGTGCACCGCGAGCGGGGATGTCACGGTCAGCAGCGTATCCGCGACGTCACCAGTGTTGTCGATCGTCAGATAGACCGCCATATCGGCCTGATCCGGTCTGCCCAGCGGTACGATCGGCACCGGCGAGAAGATGCTGGTGATGGCCAGGTCGCCGGCGCGCGCCTCTGGCAGCGTAAGCCGGTGACACGCGGCCAGCATCATCAGCGCTGCGATCGACCCGCGCCTCACTCCGGTCCCTTCTCCAGGTCCCGTCTGATGTACGTCACGCCCGCCGACATCCACCTGGGCTCCGGCGCGCCCTTGAGGTAATGATCGAAGAACTGGAAGAATCGGATCGTCAGGTCGCGCCGATTGGCTACGCCCCGCAACCCATGGCCTTCGTTCAGGTAGGCCAGGAGTACCGCGTTCTTGCCGTTGAATCGCAACGCGTTGTAGAAATTCATGCCCTCGCTGAATGATACGGTGGGGTCGGCGGTGCCGTGCATGATCAGGATCGGTTCGGTCACCTCCGGAACATGGGTCAGCGCCGATTCACTGTGGTACACGTCGGGCTTGTCCCATGGCGAGAATCCCCATCGTCCCTGACCGTTGAGGTAGTACTGGGAGCCGTTCTCGCCGCTCCCGCCGGTCACCTGGTACGACCATCCCCAGCTCTGGGAAAAGTCGGTGTACAGGTCGGTCACGCCGGCCCCCACGCCCACCGCGGCGAACAGCCGGGAGCGCGTTGCGATGAATGCTGCTCCCTCGCCGCCGTAGCTGTGCCCGTGGAGGCCGATCCGCGCCGGATCAGCGTAGCCCATGGCGATCACCTTGCGGGTTGCCGCTTCCACGGCGTCGAGCATGTCGCTGTGCGAGGTGCCGGTGTGGAATTTCACATCCGGAATCATGGTGATGTAGCCGCGGCTCACGGCCTCGATGGGCATCGTCCCCATGCCGGAGAGATATGACGGTACCGGATACCGGTTCAACGTCTGGGAATTCTTTTCGTAGAACGTGACCAGCATCGGGCGCTTCTCGCCCGTCCGGTAGTCATCCGGGACGGCGAGGATTCCCTGCAGCTTGTCGCCCCGCCGCGTGGTGAAGTCGAAGAGTACGCGATGGCCCCAGAGATACTCGCGTTGCTCGGGATTGGCGTCGGAGATTTTCTGTCGGGTCGCGAAGTCGCCGCCGGACACGACCAGATCGGGAAACTCGCTGAACGTCTGCCGGGTGAACAGGTAGCGATCGCCGTGCTCGGCGCGCATCGGGGTGGAATATGCGGCGTCGTCGAAGAGCAGCGATTGCAGCCTGCCGTCGGCCAGGCGGGCGAAACCGGCCTTCTTGGTGTCCTCGCCGTACGCGGAGAGCACGACCGGCTTGCTCAGGTCGATCTCCCGCTCTGCCCGCGCGGCGCGCTGCATCGATGAATCGATCGGCTCGGTACGCACGTAGCGGTACACGATCCTGTCGCGGGCTCCGGCGCCGTTTGTCAGGTTTGTCGCCGTCCGGGTGCTGTCGAACGGCAGCAACCAGAGATCGAACTGTTGCTCCGCGATGACCCCGCTGCCGTCGCTGGCAAATCCGGCGACCGGGTACGGTGGACGCGGTGTCGTGTAGTCCCATTCAACGTTGTCGAAGGACTGGTGGGCGGCGGTCAGCGCGTGCGACGTGGCGGCGTCGAAGTCGTACCACTGCCACGCCCCGGCCTTCCAGTAGAGGAAGCCGCGATCGTCCGGCGAGATCCCGGCGACGTGCGGACCGGTCAGTTGGCCGCTCAGCATCTTCAGCCGCTCGCCTGTGGCCGTGTTCACGCGGTAGAAATCGGCGGCGGACGGCTTGTAGTCGGAAACGTAGGGCAGCGAATTGCGTCCCACCGCCCAGTGCCCGGTTGCCGGAAGATCGAGTTCGCGCATCGATGAGTCACTGAGCGGGACGTACTTTGCCGCGGCGATGACGAACCCTTCGCGGAAGGTGCGGTCGAGGTCGGTCTCTGCCTCGACCATCTGCACGGACTGGATTCGCTCGTCCTGCGTTCGCCACACATCCACGTCGGCGACCGAATCGGCGCTGTGATGCCGGGCCGTGTCGGCCGCAGGCGTCTGCGGGATAATGCCCACGAAGACCTCGCGACCGTCGTCACTCCACGTGATCGGTGCGCGATCGCTGAGTTCATATCCGGCCGGAAATCCGGCGGCATCGATGTCGAGCGTCACCGGCGCCGGATCTTCGGCGTGAAGGTCCGGAAATACCAGGAGACGGTTCTGGCGCTCGCGCCGCTTCTCGACCTCATGGCCCTTGAGTACCGCGATGCCGTCACCGCGATCATTCCATGTCAGCCTGCTGTAGTGCAGGGAATCATTGTCGAGCACCGCGGTGCTGCCCGACTTGAGATCGCTGACGAAGAGCCCGTTCCCGTCGGCGATCGCCGCATCCACGGTATACGCGAGCGCGTCGCCGGCGCGGTTGAAGGCGGCCTCGCCAACGCTGCCCAGGAATCGGCTCCGCCCGCTGGCGAGATCGACCAGGATGGCGTCGGTACCATGTGCCGCCGTCGGAGCGCCCGCGCCGCGCCCCCTGCCCGCTGCGCCCCCTGCGCCGCTCCCTCCTGGTGCGGCGCCGTTGCTGCCGCCATTCGATGGCGCCGGTGGCCGGCGCCGAAGCAGCAGGAATCCGGAGTCCGGTGAAAACACCGCACTCTCGATCTCCTGCCACGATTGCGTCCTGCCGGTTGCCAATTCTCTCAACTCGTAGCGGCTCGGTGGCGTGTGAGGGGGAGGGGCAGCGGCGCGACCACCGGATGAATCAGGAGCGGGAGACTGGCTGCTGTCAGCCCCGGCGCCCGCGGCGCCACCGCCGTGCCGGCCGCGTGCGGGCGGACGGGGTTCGACGCGATAGGCCAGCCACCGGGAGTCGGGCGAGAAGGTCGCGTCGCTCGCGTCGGCGATCTCTGACTCTTCGCCGGTCGCGAGACGGCGCAGATGGAGCACCGGTCTGGCGTCAATCTTCGCGACGTTCGCGAATTGCAGCCCATAGGCTGCCCACTGCCCGTCGGGCGACAGCCGGGCGTTGTCGATGACCCGCCACCGGGCGTAGTCATCGATCGAAAAGGCCTTCCTTCCGCCGGCCGCGTCGGGAGCCTGACCCGCCGCGGGGAAGCCAATGGTCGCGATGAACAGGAGGATCGTGGCGACGAGTCGCATCGGTCGAGTCCGGCGTCGAGGGAGAGGAGAGCACCGCGGCAGGCATACGGGTGGAGGTAGCTGTGATCCGGTCGCCGCTGATTCGTGAATCTACCGCGATCCCGGCGTTCCAGGGCCTGCGACGGTCGCCGCCGGCAATCCCTCCGGCAGCGGATGGATATCGGGGTGCAGCGCGTGCGCCAGGATCTCCAGGCTGTCGACCAGCCGCGGCCCCGGGCGGCTGAAGTAGTCCGACCCGTTGGTGACATACACCCGTCCCCCGCGCACCGCGGCGAGCGCCTGCCAAGCGGGATTCGTCCTGAGCATCTTGACGTCCCGCAGGGTTCGCTCGACGCCATAGCCGCAGCAGGCGATGAATACGATGCTTGGATCCCACTCGGCAACCTCGTCCCAGCTCAGCGTGCGCGATCGCTGGCCGTCGCGGCCGAATCCGTCGATGCCCCCCGCCATCCGCACCAACTCAGGCGTCCAGTGGCCGCAGGAGAACGGCGGGTCGAGCCATTCGAGCAGGGCGATGCGTGCCGGTTCAGTGATCGCCGCGCTGCGCGAGACGACGGCGTCGACCCGCGCCTGCAACAATGTCACCACCGCTTCGGCCTCCTCCACGCGGCCGGTCGCGTCGCCCAGCTCGCGGATCGCGGCGAAGACCTGGACCAGCGATTCCGGTTCGAGGTTGATCACCCGCGGCGATCCGGGGAGCGCGCATGCCGCGGCAGTGACTTCCGCTTCGGCGACCGCGCAGACATCGCACAACGCCTGGGTCACGATCAGATCCGGACGCAGCCGCTCCAGCACCGCCATGTCGAGCGTGTACAGCGCCCGGCTGCCGTCGAGGCGTTCGCGCACCAGATGATCGATCGCCCCGCTGGACGCGTCGACGGGGATCAGGGTGTGCGTCACCTTCGGCAACCGCTTCACCGCCGGCGGATAGTCGCACTCGTGCGTCACGCCGACGAGCTGGTTCTCGAGGCCGAGGCGGCAGATCATCTCGGTTGCGCTGGGAAGGAGGGAAACGATGCGCATGGGGGCGGCGGTCCGGGAGGGGGCAGGGGGGGCGGTGGGGTTTCTCTCAACTTATCATCATGGCGTCTCCACCTGATTCCGGAGGTTGCGATGCCCGGCGCCGAGTCGCCCCTGGCCGCATGGCAGACGTATTACGTCATTGTGGGGTCCTCGTCGGCCGCGCTGACGGGCCTCATGTTCGTGGTGATCACCCTGATGCCGCGGACCACCCTGCGTCCGACCGGCGACACCATCGCCGCCTTCAGCACGCCGAACATCGTGCATTTCTGCGCCGCACTGTTGCTCGGTGCGCTGCTCAGTGCGCCGTGGGATCCATTCGGATCCGTCGCCATTCCATTGGTCGCAACCGGTGTCGCCGGTGTCCTCTATGTCGCGGTGGTCACC
>JBOHRZ010000086.1:0-9309 GCA_050732975.1 Gemmatimonadales bacterium | reverse complement strand
GGATTCGGCCTCTTTCTCTCCTTCTCTCCTTTTCTCTTTCTCTCCTTTTCTCCTGCGCTTATTCGTATCGCAGCGCCTGGATCGGATCGAGGCCGGCCGCGCGATTGGCGGGCCACAGGCCGAAGAACAGTCCGACAAATCCGGAGAAGGCGAACGAGGCGATGATCGCGATCGGCGAGATCACGGTCGTCGTTCCGTACTGTTTGCTGACAAAGATCGAGGCGGCGACGCCGACGGCGATGCCGAGGCCGCCCCCCGAAATGCAGAGGACCAGCGCCTCGACCAGGAACTGCGCCATGATGGTGAGCCGGGTGGCGCCCAGGGCCTTGCGGATGCCGATTTCCTTGGTGCGCTCGGTCACCGATACCAGCATGATGTTCATGATGCCGATGCCGCCGACGATGAGCGACACCGCGGCGATCGACAGCAGCAGCAGCGAAAACGTCTGGGCGGTTTCCTGCTGGGTCGCGAGGATGTCCTTGGGCGACCGGATCTGGAAGTTATCCGGATCGCCCGGGCGGATCTTGTGCTCCTTGCGGAGGATCCGCTCGATGTCGACCATCCCCTGCTCCAGCGGCACGCCGTTCCGGACGATGACCGAGATGGTCCGCAGGTTGTCGTTGCCGAACACACGGTAGCGCGCGGTGTTGAGCGGAATCAGGATCTGCTCATCGGGATTCTGGAACCCCTGCGAGCCCTTGGAGCTGAGGATGCCGATGATCTCGAAAGGGATCTGGCGAATGGAAATCTGCTGACCGATCAGCGCGACGGGATTGGCGTTGAGCAGTCCGGGGACGTCCGACCCGATCACCGCGTAGCGCTGGCGAGCGGCGTCTTCGCCATCGGTGAAGTTGCGTCCCGCGGTGATCGTGTAATTGTGCGCCGCAACGTAGCTCGACGTCGTGCCGATGATGCTGGTGTTGATGTTGTTGTTGAGATACACGACCTGCTGGTTGCGCGACAGCTCCGGCACCACCGTCGTCAACGTGGTGGCTTCGACCCGGAGCGAGTCGGCATCGGCCACGTGCATCAGGGCGCGATCCTGCGTCGCCGCGCCGCCCATGCCGCGGCCCATGCCGGGGTTGACCGTGACGAGATTGGCGCCCAGGGAGTTGATCCTGTCCTGCACCGCCTTCTGCGCCCCGCTGCCCATGGCCACGACGGTGATCACGGCGGCAACGCCGATGATCACGCCCAGCATGGTCAGGGCGGCGCGGAGCTTGTTGGCCCGAATGCTCCCGAACGCGACCCGCACCGTTTCACCGATCAGCATCAGCCACCCCTTCCTCCGCGAGCAGCACCGCCGCCCCCCGCGGCGGCACCGGAGGTGTTGCCGGCCTGGGGCTTCGTTGTCTGGCCGGGGAGTCCCGCGTTCCGGCTCATCCGCTGCTGCATCTGCTGCTGGCTCTCGATCAGCGATGCACTCGGCAGCATCAGCACGGAGTCGCCTTCGGCGAGGGCCCCGATGCGAACCTCGGAATAGTCGAGGTCGGTAATTCCGGTCTGGATGTATACCGGCGTCGGCTTGCCCGCCTTCTCCGCGAACACGATGTAGCGGCCGCCGAACATGTAGTCGCTGCCGCCACTGCGGCTGCCACGGCCGCCGCGACCGCGGCCGCCGCGACCGCCGCCAAAGCCGCCGCCACCGTTGCCACCGCCGAACCGTCCACCGCCGTTGCCGCGGCCGGCCGCATTACCAGCATTGCCCGCGGCCGTGTTGCCGGCGCCAGCATTCCCGCCGCCGTTGCCGCCCTGATGCCGCCGCCCGCCGCTGCTGTCAGCGCCCTGCGCCTGCTGCCCGCCCGGGCCGGGGAGCTGTGTCTGGGCACCCGTGTCGGAGCGCTGGGCGCTCAGATTATCGAACTTCGTCTTGGCGTCGGCGAGCATCGTCTGCAGGTCGTTCGGCGCGATGCCCAGCACCAGCCCGGCGCTGGCGACGTCGCGGTCGGTGCGCAGCGCCGCATTCGGCACCGCCAGCACGTTGTTCCGCGCCGCGACCTGCACCCGCACATCGGCATTCATGCCCGGCTTGAGCAGATCGTTCTTGTTGTCGATCCTCACGTCAACCGGGAACATGGTGACGTTCTGGATCGTGTCCGCCTGCGGCTCGATCTTGAGGACTTCGCCCTGGAACGGCCGGTTGGGATACGCCTGCACGCTGACATCGGCTATCTGGCCCGCGTGCAGCTTGCCCACGTCCGACTCGTCGACCCAGGTCTTGACCTGGACCAGGCCCAGATCGGCCATGGTGAGAATGACGGTGCCGCCGCTGGCGCTGTTGGTCGGCGATGAGATGACAGTGCCGCGCTGCACGGCGATGTTGATCACGGTACCGGTGATCGGCGCCAGCACCTTGGTGTCCGCGAGGGAGATCTTCGCGTTTTCCAGCGCGATCGCGTCGCGCACCATATTGGCGTTGGCCACCTTCACGGCGAGCTCGCTGGTTTCGAGCTCCTGCTGGGTCACCGCCTTGGCGGTGTACAGCTCCTGCTCGCGCTTGTACTGCGCCTTGGCGTTATCGAACTGGGCGCTGTCAACCTGGAGCGCCGCCCTGGCCTGATCGACGTCGTTCTGTGGAATGCGCGGATCGACCTGCACGATCAACGTGCCGCGAGTGACGTGGTCACCGGTCGAAACCGGAATATTGAGAATCTCGCCGGAGGCCTTGGATTTGACCTGAACCGTGGTATCCGGGTTGATCGCGCCGGCGGCCTCGGCCGTGACCACGATGTCGCGGCGGACCACCGGCACCGCCTGATAGACCACCGCGGGCGGGGCCTTATGGCAGGCGCCAAGGAGCAGCAACGGCGTCAGGTACTTCATCGGAACCTTCACGGGACAACCTCCGGAACACCGGTATCGCGCTCGACCTTGCCGTCCTTGAGCACGATCTGACGGTGGGCGTTAGCGGCGATATCGGCTTCATGGGTTACGAGAATGATGGTCTGGCCTTCGCTGTGCAGCGTCTTGAAGAGCGCCATGATTTCAATCGACGTGGCCGAGTCGAGATTACCGGTCGGCTCATCGGCAAGCAGGATGGACGGATGGTTCACCAGCGCGCGCGCCACGGCGACACGCTGCCGCTGGCCGCCGGACAGCTCGTTCGGCTTGTGGTCCATCCGGTCGCCGAGGCCGACTGCCACCAGTGCCGCTTTGGCCCGCTCGCGCCGCAGTTTGCTCCCGGCACCCGCGTAGACCATGGGAAGTTCGACATTGGCCAGTGCCGAGGCGCGCGGCAGCAGATTGAACGTCTGGAAGACGAACCCGATCTCCTTGTTGCGGATCCGGGCCAGCGCGTCGTCGCCGAGTTCGCTGACACGATGGCCGTTGAGCCAGTACTCGCCGGCGCTCGGCGTATCGAGGCAGCCGATCAGGTTCATCAGCGTCGACTTGCCGGACCCCGACGGCCCCATGATGGCGACGAATTCGTTCTTGCGGATGGTGATGTCGACACCCTGGAGCGCATGGACCCGCTCGGTGCCCATGATGTACTCGCGCTGCAGATCGCGGGTGACGATGACCGAATCCCGCGGCACTCCGGCAGGGAGCGCCGCCATCCGTTCGGCGGTGGTCTTGATACTGTCGCGGGCCATCAGAGCTTCCTTCCGAGAATCTGTTCCAGGCTCGCCTTGGCATTGTAGTACGAGTACCGTGCGTTGACCTGGTTGGTCTGGGCGCTCACCATCTGCTGCTGCGCGGTGAGCACATCAGTGATCGTCGCTACGCCAATGCGGTAACGCTCGGTCACCACCCGCAGGTTCTCCTCGCCGGCGATGACCTGCTGGTCGGTGACGGTGATCGTCTCCTGGGCGGTGGCGATCCCCGCGAACGCCTGATTGAGCTGGGCGGCGAGGAGGTTGCGCTGGTCAGCGAGCGACGCTTCGGCATTGTCGATCTGGATCGAGGCGTTCTCGATCTGCGTCTCGCGGGTGAGGTTGGTCCACGGATTGATCGAAAAGGTCAGCTGGAGATTGCGCCGGGGGATGAAGCTGTAGCCCGGCTTGGTCGCAGTCCAACTGGTGGCCGCGCTGGCCGACAGGGTCGGCCAGTAGGCGGCCTTCGAGGCCCGATAGGCCTTTTCCGCCGCGACGACGTTGTCCTGGAGCGCCCGGATGCTGGGCGCGGTGGCCATCGCCTCTTCCCGGATGGCAGCCGTGTCGAGCGGCGTCGGGGGACGGTAGTAAGCGGAATCGTCGATCGCGGCGACGCGACCGGCGACACCGACCAGCCGGCCGAGATTGGCTTCGTAGACCACGAGATTGGACTGCGCGGTCAACAGTTGCAGCCGTGCCTGGAGATAGTTGCCGAGCGCGGTCAGCGAATCGGACAACTGTCCCGACCCGGCGTGCAGCTTCGCGGAGGCAAGCTGCAACTGGCTTTGCGCCGCGGCGAGGTTGGTGTCGGCAGCGACCACCAATTGGCGTCCGCCCAGCGCGGTGAAGAAGGCACCCGTCACGGTGAAGTCACTGGAATACTGCGACGTCACCAGCGACGCTTCGGCTGCGGATTCCGCTGCGCGCCGCTGGCTCAGCGTGTAGTTCCGGGCGAAACCGTCGAAGATGGTGTACGACGCGCTCGCGCCGAACGACAAGCTGGGCTCCGACGTGGCCGACCCGGTACTGATTACGGACCCGGTGACCGGGTCGATGCGCGACTGCCCATTGGTGAGCTGCAGGTCGGCGCGCGGCGTGACCGAGAGCGACGGCAGAAATGCCATGAATCCCGACCGCACGCTCAGCTCCGCGGTGCGAATTGCGCCTTGGGCGGACACGACCGATGGCGCGTAGACACGCGCCCGCTGGATCGCCTCGTCGAGAGTGACCGAGGTTACCGAAGCCTGCTGCTGCGCCGCGGCAGTGCCCGTCAACAGGAGCGCCGCGAACGCGGCGCTCACGAGAGAATCAGAACGAACCACGCGACTTTCCTCCTCGTTGACCTGGGCCACCACCGGGGCACGGACCGGGCGGCGAACCGCTCGGCGGCGGCCCGCCCTGATCGCGCATCTTCCGGCGCTGATCGTCCAGAGCCCGATTGAGTGAATCGTATCGGTCGCGCTGCGGTGCGGTCAGCAGCGCGCGAATCTCGGTACGAGTCTGCTGCCGCCGAGTTTCGATCGCCGGACGGACTTGTTCGAAGAGCGACTCCACCGGTGGCCGCAACTGCTGCTGAATCGAGTCGATGGCCGCGCGCCCGCGACACCAGACCGCGGTAATGCTGTCCCGCTGCGTCGGCTCGAACTCGAGCTTGAGCACGCGCTGCAACCTCGCGCCGTACGTCGCCTGTGGCCTTCGACCACGCCACAGCCAGTTGGCGCGCCCGCTGCGCGCGGCCATCGCCAGGCTCGCGCCGCCTACGATCAGGCCCAGCGCAAAGGCGATCGCCAGCACCGTCATGGCACGGGTGCGCGAGGCAGTCACGGCGTGTCCGCCGGGCTCAGCGAGGCGAGCAGCACGTTGACCGCCGGGGTAGCGCCCTCCAGCAACTGACCGGCCACCGTGGTCGGCGTACCGTCGGCCTGGATGTCATCCGGTCCGCTGAACATGTTGACGCCCCATCCTGCCAGGACCAGCATCAGCGACGCGGCGATCAATCCTTGCCAGAACCAGCCGGCAAGTTCCTCGTCCCAGCTGCGTTGCCGCTGCGACGCGAGGCGAGCCCGTACCCGGGTGACGAACGCCGCACCCCACGGCATCGCCAAAGCGTCGCGCAGTGCCGCGCCCAACTCGGCGTCGGGCTCAGAATCGAACGGCGAATGCTCATTCATTCCATTCCCCCTTTACTGTCCCCAGTACACGGCGCAGGGCTCGCCTGCCATGGAACACATCCGACTTGACCGTGCCCTCGGGAATACCCAGCATGTCCGCAATCTCCGCCTGCGCGTACCCTTCCGCATCGAACAGCACCACCGCCAACCGCTGGCGCTCCGGCAATGTGGCGAGCGCCGCACGCAGCCGCTCACCCAGATCGACGTCGGCCGCCGCCCGCGCCGGGTCGTCGCGCGAAGCCGCCGAGACCGAATCGAGCGACTCGGCGGTGCGCACCCGCCGGCGTCGCCGCAGGTCGCGGGCGGCGTTCACCACGATCTGCATCAGCCAGGGACGGAACGCCTTGTGAGGGTCGTACCGCCGGATCGCACGCCAGGCCGAAAGAAATCCGTCCTGGGCGGCATCGTCGGCGTCTTCCCGATCCTCAAGGATTGCGTAGGCTACCCGGCGAGCCATAGCTTCGTGGAGTTCGATCAGGGCCCCGAAGGCCTCTGCGTCACCCGCGCCCGCTCGGGCGGCGAGTCCCGCCTCATCCACGCCGGTCATACGCGGCCAGCCAAAGGCACGTTGAGCTTCATCCTCGAGCCCGATAGCCGATTGCCCGGACCGCCAGCGCCCCCCCGGTCACCAGCGACAAAGCCGCCGAAATCCATGCCATCGGGCGCGGAAAGAAGGCAAAAAGTACCGCGACCGCCAGCAACAGGAGAGCCAGCGGTCCGAAGATCGCCGCTCGCGCCCCCTGAACCACGCTCCCCAGGATTACGATCGCCCTGGTCCGGCGCTCCCGAATTGATGGCCGGTGTTCCTCACTGTCCTGGCTGGGAACCTGTCGGGACAGGGCAGGAAAGACGTTGCGGCCCATCCTCGACGGCAGCCGCCGGGGCCGAAGGAGCACTTCACTTGAGAACTCAAGATCGCTCAGGAACTGATGTTCCATTCTGGCGGCGAAGCCTTCCCCGTAGGCAATAACGTCCAGCTCCCAATTGGCGAGCAGGCTGGAGGGATTGAGGTTGCTGGAACCGATCCGGACCCAACGGCGGTCAGCGACCATCGTCTTGGCATGCAGCATGGGGCCCCTCCACTCCCAGATCCGCACGCCCGCGCGAAGCAAGCCACGATACCCGATGCGCGACAGGTTCCGGACGGCGCGGATGTCACTGCTTCCCGGAAGGAGGAGTCGGACATCAGCGCCGTCGCGGGCGGCGTCCTTGAAGGCCTGGTACATGCGTTGAGGGGCTGACAAGTATGCCTCTGTTACCCAGATGCGCGAAGCGCTGGTGCCGAGGAGGAGGTCGAGCACCCGGAACGTGCGCTCCCTGCCGGGTTCGGTGGCCACGACCCGGACATCGCAATCCCCGGCCGACCCCGGGTCGTCAAGCTCGCGGACATCGTCGATCGGCGTGCCACCATTGAAGGTCCAGGCACGCTCGAAGGTCACGTCGAGATATCGGGCCGCGGGACCGTCGATGGCGACCGCGGTGTCGCGCCATGGGAGCCGGTGCTTGGCCGGAACGCCGGTCCATTCGTCGCCGATGCAGAGCCCTCCCATGACGGCCTGCTGCCCGTCGACCACCAGCAGCTTGCGATGGTCACGCGCGACGGCCAGCAGCGGATCGGCGAACGAGAACGGTCCGAAGACGTCGACGGCGATGCCGGCGTCGCGAAGTCGCCGCCAGAAGCGGTGCGGGGTGGTGAAGGAACCGATCCAGTCATAGAGCACCCGCACCTTGACGCCGCTGCGGGCGCGTTCGATCAGCCTGGAGGCGAAGGCTTCGCCGGTTGCGTCGCCACGAATGATGTAATTCTCGAGGTGGATCCGCCGGGTGGCGCGCTCGATCATGGCGTACATCGCGGCGTAGGTTTCCGGGCCGTCGATCAGGAGTTCGAGCCGGTTACCTCCGATGAAAGGCGAGCCCGCGGCGCGGTGGAAGGCGCGTTCGAGGGCGTCGCGCGCGGAATCGGGCGCGATGGCCGGCAGTGTCACCCAAGGCCCAGTTCGCGTTGGTGGGGACGCAGCGATGCGATCACCTCGCCGACCACGGCCTCGACCGGCATGCCGAGCTCTTCGGCGCCGACGCGGATATCGTCGCGGCTCACGCCGCGGGCGAAGGCCTTGTCCTTGAGCTTCTTCATCACCGAGCGGGTTTCGAGGTCGTCGAGTGAGCGGCTGGGGCGCACCAGGGCGCACGCGATCACGAAGCCGCAGAGTTCATCGACCGCAAAGAGCACCCGGGCGAGATCGGTCTGGCGCGGAACACCCGTGAACGCGGCGTGCCCCAGGATCGCGGCACAGCCTTCTTCGGGAAAGTTTCCTTGGCGCAGGTGGCGGACGCCCTCGCTCGGATGTTCGCTGGCGGCGGCGCGCGCGTCGTTGGGAAAGCGCTGGTAATCGAAGTCGTGCAGCAGTCCGACCACGCCCCACCATTCGGGCTCGGCGCCGTAGCGCGGGGCAAAATGGCGCATGGCCAGTTCGACGGCGCGCATGTGATTGCGGAGCGCCGCCGACTCGGTCCACTCGAACATCAGCGCCTGGGCGCGATCACGTGTCCACTCCGCAGCAGTCATCCCGAGCGCCTCCCGATCAGTGCACCGGTCCGGCCGAGGTTCCGATCGCCCGTGCCTGGAAGGTGACGCGCGCCGCCTCGACCTGGTCGACCATGACGACAAAAGCGTACTCGCCGGGCACCGGAAGCGGGAGATCGAAGACCAGGATCGCCGGAGCCTCCAGGTCGACAACGCCCGCCGGCGGTTCGTTGATCTGCATCGTCCCGGTCTGCTCGACGGCGGCGTTGCCGGCGGGATCGAGGAGCCGGACCCGGAGTTCGTGATTGCCGACTTCGGTCCGCCGTCCGTGAAGGTGCAGCACCAGATGCGCCCGCGGGTGCACCGCCGGGAACTGCTGCACCGCGACGTGCCGCCAGATGCCCATCACCGACAGCTTGCCGTGCTGGTCGAGGAGGGCGTAGTCGCAGAGCAGCGCCAGGCCGACGCGCGTAGTCAGCTCACCCGGATCGACTGCACTACGTCACCCTGCCGGATGGCATTGACGACATCCATCCCGGCGGTCACCTGTCCGAACACCGTGTGCACGCCGTCGAGGTGCGGCTGCGGGCGATGGCAGATGAAGAATTGCGACCCGCCGGTGTCCTTCCCGGCGTGGGCCATCGACAAGGTGCCAGCGACGTGCTTGTGCACGTTGCCCGCGGTCTCGCATTTGATGGTGTAGCCCGGGCCGCCGCTCCCGGCACGGGGATTGTTCGGGGTCTTCGACAACGGATCGCCGCCCTGGATCATGAAATTGCTGATCACGCGATGAAAGCGGGTCCCGTCGTAGAACTCGCTGTTGGCGAGCTTCTCGAAGTTGGCGACCGTGTTCGGCGCTTCGTCCGGGTACAACTCGGCCGTGATGGTGCCCTTGTCGGTGATCAGTGTTGCCGTTTTCGCCATGCTCGAATCCATGAATCGTGGAGTGACAAGGATAACGGATCACCGTCGCCGGGCGGGCGCGGAGCCGCGATAGCCGGCGCTCGCCTTGAACGCCGAC
>JBOHRZ010000085.1:0-9466 GCA_050732975.1 Gemmatimonadales bacterium | reverse complement strand
GCGCCTTTGGTTCGGCACGCTGCCCGCGGCGGCGGCGGGGAGCTTCGGCGGCTGGTGTCGGAGCCGCGCTGCCGGCCGGCGCCACATCGAGCTGTCCGGTGTCCAGCTTGATCACGCTGATCAACCCGCGATCGCCGGCCTCGGTGACGAACTTGCTGAACCGGTTGTATCCGGCATTGCGCTCGTCGAAGGCGGGATCGATCTGCTGCATCACCTGCTTGAGCCGGTCGGCGCGCATCACGTCGCGATGCTCGGCCATCTGCTTGACGGCCTCGACGACGAGGTGCCAGGGGTCGCGCGGCGGTCCGGCAACATCGGCTTCCTTGCTGAGACCCGCGAGATCGGTGTACGAGTAGTACTCGTCGCAGTTCTGGATCAACACGTCGCTGGCCGACTCGCGGATCCCGACGCCGATGACGTACTTGCCGTATTCCTTGAGCTTGACCACCAGCGACGAGAAATCGCTGTCGCCCGAGAGCAGGATGAAGGTACCGATCTCAGGACGGGTAAAGACCAGTTCGATCGCGTCGACAGCGAGGCGGATGTCGGTCGCGTTCTTCTTGTTGGTACCGAAGGCCGGCGCGAAGATCAGGTCGATCGACGACTCCGACAGCGACACGATGTACTGCGGGTAGCGGCGCCAGTCGGCGTAGGCGCGCTGCACCGCAACCTTGCCGCGGATGATCTCGCTGTTGAGCAAGGTGCGCAGCTCCTTGGCGAGGTCGCTGCGAACACCCAGGGTCACATTGTCGAAATCGATGAGGAGCGCCGCGTTGGGCGCATGCTGGATGGGCATGGCCGGAGCCACGCTGTGCGGGGCGGGCGCGACGTGCGGCCGCGCTGCCCGATGAGCTGAATGTTGTCTCACGACCCTGCCATTGTCTGGGCCGTCCCCGGTCTCGGCACTATCCGCGCAGATCGCGTTGGCGCGTTGCAGCAGATCCCGTCGACGATCGAGACGGCACGTAAAGCGGAACTGCGCCCCAACGGCGCTTCAGTCCGCAGCGAAGAATCTAACAAAACCAGGTGAGAAGTGAGAAGGGAGAAGTGACAAGGGCATGGATCGAGCGTCCCGAGCCGGGAGTTGGCTTCGCAGGTTTTCCCTTCCCACTTCTCACTTCTCACTTCTCACTTCTCACTTCTCACTTCTCACTTCTCACGTTACAGCGCCCCGCATCAATCGGATGCTGCTCCAGCGCGTCGACGATCCGTTCGGCGGCGGCGCCATCCCAGCCGGGGATCTCTGCCTTGCGGCGCGGCATTTTGCGCGCTGCGGCGACGGCGTCTGCGATTCCCGGCGCCGTCGGCGGCCACGGCACCATGCGATTGGTGCCCATCGAAACGGTGATAGGCCGCTCGGTGGTTTCGCGCAGCGTGACACAGGGAACTCCCAGCGCGGAACTCTCCTCCTGCAACCCGCCGGAATCGGTGATCACTACAGCGGCACCCTGCAGCAGTTGCGCCATGTCGCGATAGCCGGCTGGATCAACCAGCCGCAGCGCGGCCGGCGGCGCGAAGCCGTTGAGCCGGGCCCGTGCCCGGGGATGTACCGGCCAGATGAGTGGCAACGTATCCGACACTGCGCCCAGGCCCTCGAGCAGTACCGCGAGCATCGACGGAGAATCGACGTTGGATGGGCGGTGGAGCGTGACCAGACCGTAACCTCCGCGGACCAGGCCATGTCGCTGCCATGCAGGTTCGCTGGCGCCGGCGCCGGTCCGCAGCGTTTCGAAGAGCGAATCGATCATCACGTTGCCGGCAAAGACGATCCGCTGTTCGGGGACGCCTTCCGCGGCGAGGTGCTGCGCCGCCTCCGGCGAGTGGGTGAGCAGCAGATCGGCGAGCTGGTCGGTGACGACGCGATTGACCTCTTCAGGCATGCGCCAGTCGCCGCTGCGCAGCCCGGCCTCGACGTGCGCCAACCTGGTCCCGAGTTGGGGCCGCAGCTTGGCGGCAACCAGCGCCGCGGCCAGCGTCGAGTTGACGTCGCCGACCACGACCACCCAATCGGGCGCTTCGGCATGGACCACGGGCTCGAACCGTTCCATCACCCTCGCGGTCTGCTCGGCATGGCTGCCGGGTCCGACGCCGAGGTGGTGATCCGGCGGCGCCATGCCAAGGTCGGCGAAGAAGCGGTCCGACATGTCTTCGTCGAAATGCTGGCCGGTGTGCACCAGCACGGCACGCCAACTGCGACGATGGAGCGCACGCAGCAGCGGCGCCACCTTCATGAAGTTGGGGCGCGCGCCGGCGACAACCAACGCTTTGCGACCGGTCATGCCGGGGTCTCGATCGTCGACAGCATCTGGTCGACGCGTTGGTCCCAGCCTTCGCCGCGCATGCTGTCCGACAGCCGCAATCGAAGGGCGCGATCGGCGGGTTGCGCCAGGCGCCGGGCGACGGCGGTCAGAAACGTCTCGCGATCGGCGGCAATGTCGACACCTTCGGCGCCGGCAAATGGCAACAGTTCGGGAAGTGCGGTCGATACCACCGGAACGCCGGCGGAGAGATACTCGCGCAATTTCAGCGGATTGACAGCCCGCGTCAGGTCGTTGACGTGAAAGGGAATCAGCGCCACATCGAAGCTGCGCAGGTAATCGGGAAGCGACGCGAAGGGCCGCCGACCGGTGAGGGTCACGTTGGGAAGTGCCGCGAGTGATCCGGACGGCACGCGCCAGGCGCCGACAATTACCACGTCGGCTTCCGGATGGCGTCGAGCGATCTCGGCCATGAGCTCGACATCGACCCATTCCTCCATCAATCCGATGAATCCGACGACCGGCCGCCGGCCCGGCATCGCGTCCCCCACCTCCGCTCCCTGCGCTCCCTGCGCCGGCTCCAGCGCACGCCGGAAGTGGTCCCAGTCGACGCCGTGCGGCATATAGGTGATCCGGTCGGTGAACGCGGCGCAGTCCTGTTCGAGCTCACGCGCCGAAACGAAGACGCGATCGGCACGGCGGCAGAGGATTTCGTGACAGGCACGCATTTCAGCAGCGTCGTAATCGTCGAAGGCCCACCAGCGATCGATACAGTGATACACCAGCCCGCGGTGCGGGACCTGGTCGAGAAACCGTGCTGTGGTGGGCGTATAGACCCAGAGCAGCGGCGCCACGCCGTTGCCGGGCAGCGCGCGGCGGATAGCGCGGGCATAGAGCCGGGCGTTGATCCATTGCGCGAGCCGTGAAGTCGGAAACGGCAGCGTTGTGGGGCTGACGATAGTGAAGTTGTCGGGCGTCGGCTGCCGCCGCGGGTAACGCCCGGCGATCTTGCGCAGCTTCATCAACACCCGCCGCAGGTCGCCGGCGCGCCGCGGTGAGGGGCGGCGCATGCCCGTCGCCTCGACCCACACCACGGGGCGATAGCGCGCCACGCGGCGCATCACGTGATGCTTGCTGGTCTGGTCGGTGTCCCAGTCGGCCGCCAGCGCCACCACGGGCGCCGTCGGGTTCGGCATGCCATCAGGCAACCGGGCTCCCGTCGGCCAACGTGAACGGCATCACCATCCGGAACGAGACGCGGGTGCCTTCGCCCTGCACGGGACTCATCTGGAAGTCGACATCGGTGCCAGTTCCACTCACAGCGGTCATCGACCAGCTCCTGCGTCAAGCGTGGGACAAATACTGCCGCGCATCGGAGGCGAAAAGCGTGCCGGAACTGTGGCATCGCTGCGGCGTTCCGAATCGCCGGTAGTGATTGGTCCATGGAGACCATACCACAGTTCTGTGGCATCGGCGAGCACGTCTGACTGATTATCTGCGATCATTTTGAATGGTTCCGCAGCAAACCGCAAGCACGCGTCGCAGAGAGTCGGCGTGATCAGCTGGAGCGGATGATCGGATCCATCACCGCGCTGCATCACTCTCAGAGCTTGCTCCACCCGGGGGAACGACGCACCGGGATTCGGCTTCGTCCGCGGCAACAGGGCGCCGCACAATTCCCCGCCGCGACGACCGATACTGTGACTGGACAACGAACTGACCATATTGCAGGAGTTGGGATGTTACGCCGAGTTCACGCTGCCGGCGGCGCCTTTGCCGTGTCCGATCGGTATCTTCAGCGGTTTCTCAAACCGGCGCCCCGTTTCACCCGGGCGGAACTCCGCCGCTTCCGTAACGCTGCCACCGGATGAGGCTCCCGATGCTCGGACTCCTGCTCGGCGGGATGCTGGCCGTTGCCTGCAGCAACGACGTGGTGCCGGTCCCACTCACCCGGCCGGCGCAGACCGCGGATAGCAACACCGTGCCGGCGGTCGACAGCACCGCCGCCGACACCGTAATTCACAAGGTCCTTCCGGACAGCGCCCCCGCGGATAGCGCCGCTCGGTCTGACTCGACGTCGAAGAAACCGAAGAAGGTCGACTCCGTCTCGGTCCCGCAGCCGCTGAATCCGGCCGACACCCTTTCCCCGACCGGGCGCCACCCTCGCCTCATCTGGACCGCGGCCCGGCAGGCGACGTGGGAACGAATGGCGCGCGAGAACCATCCGCTCTATCAACTTCTTGTCAATAAATGCCAAGCCGCCGTCAATGGCTCGCCGGTCTACGGCGATCGCGGCCTCTGGTGCGCCATCCTCTATCAAATCACCGGGAATGTCAGCTATGCCCGCGTTGCGTGGAATGCCTTTCGCCCCCACGTCACGGCCCCCCCATCCGGAGGCGACGAAGTCCGCGAGTATCTGATTGAAAGTGCCATCCTGTTCGACTGGCTCTATCCGGCCCTTTCACCGGATGAACGGGAGACCGCCGTCGCCGGGCTCAACACCTGGGCGGATTTCGCCCTCGGCGGTATCCGGCTCGGTGATGGCGATGCCACCATCGGCTACTATTTTGGCCTGGCCGCAGTCGACCTCGCGACCGCCGACCTCAGTCCGCAGCACCAGAATTGGCTCGGCATGACGCAGGCAAAGGGATCGATTCCGGTCGGCGGGCTCGACGCTACCGGGTTCAACTCCGCGACCCTGCGCAACAAGGTCGGCTGGTATACGGCGGTGAATGGCGCCGGCGGCGAGTGGGATGAGGGCACCGAATACAACAAGGGGACACAAGTGCTGCTGGCCATGGGGGAAGAGGCTGTGCGCACCGCAACCGGGCGCGACCACTTCCCGGAGGTCACCGCCTATCTCTCCGATGCAGCCAACGCCGCGCAATACTTCGTCACGCCCGACCTGGAGCAGACCCTCCAATGGGGCGATATCGAGAATCCGCGCGCTTTCAAGTCCAGGCTCTTCGGGTACGACACCTGGTATGGCGTCGTGGCCGGTATCAACTCCTCCACCGCCGCTGGAGCAGATGCCAAGGGCCTGCTCGAAGCGCTCTTCGCGAAGTACGGCGTGACCGGCTACCAGTCCGGCGAGCCGATGGCGCGGTTCTTCCTGTTCTACAACCCGTACGCACCCGCGAACGCCTGGTCGGGCGGTGACATGGCGAAGTTCTTTCCCGGCACCGGCAATCTGTACGTACACACCGGCGGAGAACTCTTCGAAGCCCGAATGGCAAACCGGACCCATGAGGACCATGAGGTCAAATATCTCAGCGACTTCCAGTTGTATCGCAACGGCGAATGGGTGCTGACCCATCCGCTGGGATACTCCGGGTACGCTGACGAGCCTGTCGGTGTGAACAGCCTCGTCCTCGCCGGGCTCAACGCCATGTCGATCCGCGGTCCCGAAGCGGTGCACTCGGGATCCGGATGGTGGAGCATTACCGGCAATACCTATGGCAATTACTATGATCCGACGTGGTACTCACCGCCACCGACGTTCGTGCGTGCTGCCCGGCGGACCATCGTGTTCCTGCAACGGCACGGATACGATATCGTCGTGGTCCAGGATTCCGTCGACGCCGACGATCCAAAATCGCTGGGCAATTTGAACCACTATAATGGGGCTCCCGACATCGAGCGGATCGATACCGCGCCCGGACTCCTTCAGTTCGTGATGCACGCGCCCGTTGCCCCGACCATCGTCGGCGATACGGCAAGCTGGCGGACACCGGGCGGTCAATCGGTCAGCGTCATCACCCTGTCGCCCGCCGGCGTGTCCGTAAGCATGGTCCCGGAGCAGTCTTACGCATCATGGTCCTTCGAATCATCAGAGCTGACAGGATATCAGCTGCGGATCATACCAGCGTTCGACGGTGGCCAGATCGTGATGCGCCATGTGATCGTGGTCGGGGCGAGCCAGCTCCCGGCGATTCAACTGAGCGGCAATACGATCTCGATCGATGGGACCACGGTCGATATCGGCGGTACCACGGTCACCGTCACCAACTGACAGCGACCGTTGCGCGGCAACACCGTGCCGAGAGCACCATTCGGCCGCGGCTTGCCCGTCCAAGGATCTCTGCCCCTACCCCCAATTCAGCCTATGAGATCCGGCCCGGTGGCTTCGGGGAGCGTCAGCCGGAACGAGAAGCAGGTGCCTTCGCCCTGCACCGTCACCACCTTGAGCTCGGCCCCCATCGCTTCCACCAGTTTGCGGCAGATCGACAGGCCCAGGCCCGAACCCGAGAAGGCGTAGTCGCCGGCCTGCTGCCGCCGGCGGAACGGCTCGAACAACGTCGGCATCGCCGCGGCGGGAACACCGCGGCCGGTGTCGCGCACCGAAACCTCGATGATCTCGCCGCCGATTTCGGCAACCTTCACCTCGACGTAACCCTCGGCCGTGAACTTGAGCGCGTTGGTGGTGAGGTTGAGGAGTACCCGGTTGATCGCGCCGGGATGCCCGAGCCGCCGGTGGTGCTCCGGTCCCGCGAATCGCAGTTCCAGTCCCTTCTCCTCGGCGATGGGCAGGACGATGTCGCGCACCGATTCGAGCACTTCCGCGATCGAGAAAGGCTGCTGGTCGCGGCCGACAAGACGGTCGCCGCCGCGTACCAGTTCGATCACGTCGCTGGCGATGGCATTGAGACCGAAGGCCGCCGAATACACCAGACCGAGCTGCCGCTCCTGCAGCGCCGTGAGCGGGCCGCTGCGGCCGTGCAGCATCGTTTCGGCCAGGAAGAGAATCGAGGTCAGCGGCGAACGGAGGTCGTGGGCGACTTCGACGATGAGGTCGAGTCCGCTCGGTCCGGTCATGCGGTCCTGAAACCGCTCCGACCAGCGCGGTTCGAAGGCGAGGGCGACCTGTTCAACCACCTGGAGAAGCGCGACCAAGTCCTCGGGCTCGATCGGTTCGGTCGACTCGATCAGGCCACGCCGGAGCAGCGCCAGGACCCGCCGTGTCAGCGGGGCGATGGTCCCGCCGTTCATCACGGCGCCGTCAGCTGGGTCGGTGATCCGTCCGATTACGTCGGCGACCGCCGCGGCGACTTCCGCCTGCGACAGGGCATCCTCGGAGAACTGGCGCCAGTCCTCCACGAGGGCTTCGCCGACTTCGTCGAGGCGGTGGCGCGCCGCCGGGGCGAGCGCCGTGCTACTCGCCGCGCTCTTCTCGCTGAAGGCCATGCTTTTCCATGAGTCGGTACAACGTGGTCCGGTCGATGTTCGCCTGGCGGGCCGCCTTCGACATGTTGCCGGAAGCGCGCGCGACCAGGCGCGTGAGGTAGTCGCGTTCGAACTGGGCGATCACCTTTTCCTTGACCTCGTGAAAGGCGCCGTCGAGCTGCGGCGCGATGGTACGCTCCGCGGTCGCGTCGGCGTCATCGTACAGGGGAATGTCGCCGGGTTCGATCACCTGTTCGGGTTCGACGAGCACCGCGACGTGTTCGATCACGTTCTGGAGTTCACGGACGTTGCCGCGCCAACTCCGCGAGCGAAGGAATTCGATGCTGGCCTCGCTGAGGTGAGGCACGCGATCGGGCATCTGCCGGTGCCGATGCCAGAAGACTCCCAGGAAATGGTTGGCCAGCATGGCGATGTCCTCCGGCCGGGTCCGGAGCGGCGGCAGCGTGATCGGTACCACCCGCAACCGGTAGAAGAGATCGCCACGCAGGACGCCGCGTTCCACCGCTTCCTGCGGGTCCCGGTTGGTCGCCGAGACGAAGCGGACATCCACCGGGTCGCCGGCGGTCTCTGCGCCGACGCGGCGGACCACGCCGTCCTGCACGACCCGAAGCAGCTTGGCCTGGAGCGGCAGCGACATCTCCGTGAGTTCGTCGAGAAAGAGGGTGCCGCCGTTGGCGGTTTCCAGCAGGCCGGGCTTGTCGCGATCGGCGCCGGTGAAGGCCCCCTTGCGATGACCGAACATTTCGGATTCCAGCAACGGCTCCGGGAGCGCCGCGCAGTTGATCGGCACCATCGCTTTCTTGGAGCGGCGCGAGTGCTGGTGGATGAACTGGGCGATGACTTCTTTGCCGGTGCCGCTCTCGCCGCTGATGAACACGGATGCGTCGGTGGGGGCCACCTTGCGAGCGAGGTCGACCGCCTTGCGAAACGCGGGCGAGATGCCGATCAGCGCCTGGTTGTCCGACAGCGAGTTCTGCCGCATCACCTGGAGGCGAAGGTCGGCTGCTTCGCGTCCCTTGAGGACGGCGTGCGACGCGCGGCCGATCAGCACCTGGAGGTGAGTCGCCGAGAAGGGCTTGGGGAGATAGTCCCAGGCCCCCATGCGCAGCGCCTCGATGCTCGATGTCACGCTGGGGTTGCCGGTCATCACCACCACGAGACAGTCGCGATTGGCTTCGAGCGCCGCGTTGAGCAACTCGAGCCCGGGGACCTGCGACATGAACAGGTCGACGAGGATCAGATCGAACTGCCGGCGCCGCACCAGATCGAGCGCCTCTTCGCCGCGACCGGCGAGGGTTACGTTATACCCTTCGCCGCGCAGCACCGAGGCGCAGCTTTCCCGCAGGGTGCGTTCGTCGTCGACGATCAGAATCCGGATTGACGCCCGGACGGAGCGCGGCAACGAGAGAATGTCGCGTCCAGCCGGCGAATCCGGGGAGCCAACATCGGAGCCGGCTCCATTCACAGCGGTCATCGTCAGGCTCCTGCGATCGAGCGTGGGATACGTCCAGCAGAGGATCGAGGCGAAAAGCGTGCCGAAACTGTGGTGCCGGTACATCGAAGATCGGCGCCAATAAGCTACATCGTTGCTCGCATAGGGCATCTGTGTGGATGGACTCCAACGAACCGTTGCATCTATGCAACACTTTACACTGCCGGGTTGTGGTCTTTTCGAGGCGATCTGCGGTATCAGGCTTGCATAGCCGGAGTGTGGAACGTCGGTCGTATCCGGCCCTCAGAGAACGGGTGCTCCAATCAGTGAATTCGTCCATGGCACAAGCTGAAGAGACGCCCCGGAACAGCCGCGCCGCCGAACTGGCGGAAGCCCGGGCGGCGGCGCGGGTAGAACGAACCGGCGGCGAGTGGGCGATTCGGGCGCTCAATGTGGCGGTCGCGTCGATCCTGCTGCTGGTGACGCTGCCCGTCTGGATCCTGATTGCCATCGCCGTCAAGCTGACGTCGCGGGGTCCGGTGTTCTACCGGCAGGTCCGGGTGGGACGCGATTCGCGCTACCGGCAGGACCG
>JBOHRZ010000084.1:0-9591 GCA_050732975.1 Gemmatimonadales bacterium | reverse complement strand
GTACAACAGCACCACCTGGCACACCAACCTCGACACCTACGAACGCGTCATCCCGGAAGACGTGATGCGCAACGCGGTGATCACCGCCTCGCTGATGCTCGGCCTCGCCGATCGCGACGAGATGCTACCCCGGTTCCCGGCGGGTGAAATGCCTCCGGTTCCCGCCCCACGCAGCTTCGGTGGCGGCCGCGGCGGTCCGGTCGCGGTGACCGCGATTCAGCACGTCTTTGCGATCCAACGCGGCGCGCCGCTCATGGTCCACGCGCCGGGACTTGCGGCGGTGATCGGACGCGGCCCCGCGGTACCGACCACGACGGCGCTGGCGTCGAAGCCAGGCCACGGCACGGCTACGCTCAGTGCGGCAGGTGCGCTGACCTATCGTCCCGCGGCCGGCTTTACCGGGACCGACAGCTTCACCTACACCATCACTCGTGACGGCGCCACGTCGTCGCCGGCGACGGTGACGGTCCTGGTTCAGGCGCCACGCGCGGCGCACGCTGCGGGCGGAGGTCACTGACGGGGCCTTGCGGCTCGGCGCCCATCACGGCAGATGCCTGCATTTACGGAGCGTTTTGGTCGCGGATGAAGCGGATGAAGCGGATACAACGGATAAGACTTTGGGTACCGGCCTTCCGGTTCGGTGAACGTCGCATTGAGAGTGGAGCTTGGCTTCGCGAGGAGCGAACCCCAAGCTTTATCCGCCTGATTCGCCTCATCCGGCCTTTTCCGCGTCCGAAACGCGCGTTGCTGCCCGCAATCGAGCCGGCGGACGTCGAGCCCGACGGGCCGGGGCGGGCGTCGTTGCTGCCGGGCACCGGGCTCCACCGCGGTGCGTGTGGCCTCAGCGGATCACGAACTCCGCCGACCGCACACTGGCGCCGGCGCCGTCGAGATCGCCGACTTGGAGTTCGAGGAGATAGCGACCCGGCTCGACCCGGCTGAGGTCGAGCGCGCGGGCGAATTCGTTCACACCCGCGGCAAGACCGCCCTCGAACGAAAACTGGGTGACGCGCTGGCCGTGGTGCACGTCAGTGATGTCGGTCAGCGTCAGCGAGGTGCGGATGTGCTCGTGTCGGGCGTCACTGCGCACCTGGTAGTAGATCGCCGCTGGCCGGGTCCGTTCGACGGTATCGGTCGCGGCGATCATAACCGTTCCCCAGGTGACGCCATTCGTCGAATCGATCGGGACGAGATCCGAAAGTGAAATCGGACCGTCGTCCCGACGGCGCGCGCAGGCACCGGATGCGGCCGCCGCGGCGAGCGTCAATCGCCAGCAATCCCTCGCCAGCCGCCCAGTCGCGCTGACGACGCCAACGATCTCGGCGCTGCTCGAGTCCGCTGCCGGAACTGTCCACGTCGAATCGGCGCCCGCCCCGGTCGAGTCCCAGGCATCGAGGCGCAGCCTGAGCGGTGAGCTGGTCGGACGCGCCGCCCTCCATACGACCACCGAAATCGGCGTCGCAGACTCAGTCCACAACCAGTAGCGATGCGCCTCGACCGGCGGCACGGCGCCGCCGGCGTGCAACCACGCGATCACCATCGCCACGACCAAGCTCATCGCACAATTCTACTGCTCGCGCGGGTCTTCCGGCTCGGCCCCCATCTCGGTGGGTGCCAGCAATCACCTGGCGTTCTGGTCGCGGATCAAACGGATGAAGCGGATAACAACGGATAGAGCTTTGGGTACCGGGATTCCCGGCTCGGTGAATATCGCTTCAGGAGAGGAGCGTCGCCATGCGAGGAGCGAACCCCAGGCTCTATCCGCCAGATCCGCCTCATCCGGCCTTTTCCGCGTCCAGAACGCGCCGTTGCTGCCGGATGATCGAGGAGCTGGGCGCCGAGTTCCCAAGGCCGGGGCGCCGAAGCCGGCTTCGACGAAGGCCGTTGACCGGGCTCCCCGGCGCACCCAACTTCGGCAGTGGATCCATGAGCGAGGCGTCGGCGTGAGCACTATCGTATCCGTACATGGCCGGGAGATTCTTGATTCCCGCGGCAATCCGACCGTCGAAGCGGAAGTCGTCACCGCGTCGGGGATCCACGGCCGCGCGGCCGTGCCCAGCGGCGCGTCGACCGGTGCACATGAAGCGATCGAACTCCGCGACGGTGACGCTCGGCGCTACGGCGGTAAGGGCGTGCTCAAGGCTGTGAAGCACGTCAACGAAACCCTCGCCGAACGCGTGCAGGGGATGAGCGTCTTCGAACAGATCGCGATCGACGCTGAGATGATCGACGCCGACGGAACCGCCAACAAGTCGAAGCTCGGTGCCAACGCCATCCTCGCCGTGTCGATGGCCGTGGCGCGCGCCGGCGCGGCCGAGGCCGACCTGCCGCTCTATCGCTATCTCGGCGGCCCGATGGCGCGGGTGCTTCCCGTGCCGATGATGAACATCCTCAATGGCGGCGCGCACGCCAGCAACAACGTCGATGCCCAGGAATTCATGATTCTCCCCGTAGGCGCCGACGACTTCCGCGAGGCGCTGCGTATGGGCGTCGAAGTCTTCCACGCGCTCAAGAAGGTCCTCTCCTCGAAGAAGCTCTCGACCGCCGTGGGCGATGAAGGCGGATTCGCCCCGATGCTGCCCTCCAACGAAGCCGCGCTCGACGCCGTGGTGCAGGCGATCGAGTCGGCCGGGTACCGCCCCGGCGAAGATGTCGCCATCGCACTCGATCCCGCCGCGTCGGAGTTCCACGACGACGGTGTCTACACCTTCAAGAAGGGCGACGGCTCGAAGCGCAGTTCGGCAGAAATGGTCGAGCTCTACGCCACATGGTGCGACAAGTATCCGATCGTTTCGATCGAGGACGGCCTGGCGCAGGACGACTGGGACGGCTGGAACCTGCTCACCGAATCGCTGGGCAGCAGGATTCAGCTTGTCGGCGACGACATCTTCGTCACCAACGTCGAACGGCTGCAGCGAGGCATCTAGCAGGACGCCGCCAACGCGATCCTGATCAAACTCAACCAGATCGGGACAGTGACCGAAACGCTGCAGTGCATCGAGCTGGCGAAGTCGAGCGCGTTCGGCGTCGTCATCTCGCATCGCTCGGGCGAGACCGAAGACACCTTCATCGCCGATCTCGCGGTCGCGTGCGGGGCAGGGCAGATCAAGACCGGCAGCGCCTCGCGCACGGACCGCGTCGCCAAGTACAACCAGTTGCTGCGGATCGCCGAAGAGCTCGGCCCCGCCGGTCACTATCCCGGCTCCGAGCTCTATTCGCGATGACGCCGGCGCGGTGGATCGCGCTCGTCGCCCTGGTGGCGCTGGCGATCTTCGCGCTCCAGGGCGGCAACTTCTCGGAGCGGAACTATCTCGCGCTCCTGCGGACCGAGGATTCCGCCACCCGCCGCGTCAAGGAATTGCAGCACGACGTGGACTCGCTGCGCGCGTTCCGTGACTCGCTCGCTGCCAATCCGGCGGTGCAGGAGCGGGTGGCGCGCGAGAAGTTCGGCATGCTCCGGCCGGGGGAGATGACCTTTACGATCATCTGGGATTCCACGCCGGCGAAGCGGCCGTAGGCGATGCACCCCCTCTCCCGCCGCGAAGCCCTTGCCCGTCTCGCTGCCCTGGTCGCGACCGCGGTGCCGCACCGGCGCGCGTGGCAGAGCATCGTCTCACGCCGGCTGGCTTCGGATCCGCTTGACGGGACGATCGTGGAATACCTCGCCGGGCTCCGGATCGGATCGTGGTCGGTCGCCGAGGTGACCGGAAACGCGCTCGACCGCTGCCAGACCGATGGCGCGAAGTGGCGCGCGATCGACGTGCTCATCTCGACGCAGGCGCTCTCCGATGCACGCGATTCCGACTACCGGCATCAGCGGGCCCACCGATTCAGCGCGCTTGACGGCGTCCCCGTCTTCGCCAAGGCGATCTACGATCTCAAGGGGACGCCGACTACCGGCTCCAACGCCGACTGGGCTCGGCTCTTTCCCGATCCGGTCCCGCGCGACGCTCTGGAGGTCGAGCGGCTCCGCCACTCCGGCGCGATCGTCCTTGGCAAGACGGCGGCGGATGATTTTGCCTACCGCGGCAACGGCACGTCGACGTACACCGGTCAGGTGCTCAACCCGCACGACCCGACCGGCACCCGCACTCCCGGCGGATCGAGCGCCGGCTCGGCGGTCGCGGTGGCGGGCGGACTCGCATTCGGCGCGCTCGGCACCGACGACGGCGGTTCCAATCGCATCCCGGCGCAGTTCACCGGTGTTGTGGGGATCAAGCCCACCTTCGGTCTGGTGCCTCGTACCGGCGTGATCCCGACCTGGCCATATCTCGATACCCACGGCGCCCTGGCGCGCACCGTGGCTGACGCGGCCACGCTGCTCGCGATCACCGCCGGGCCCGACGGCTCCGATCCTCTGGCGCTCGGGGAGCGATGGGATCGCAATCGACTGCTTGGTCTGCACGACGACGCCCTTCACGGAGTCCGGCTCGGCATCGTCGATGCGCACGTGCCGCGGGCGCAGATGACGGCCGAGGCAGTGGCGATGTGGGATCGCGCGGTGGGCGATCTTCGCGCGGCGGGAGCGGAGGTCGATTCGTTCGACGCCGCGATCACCACGCTCAACTATCGAGCGGCGTTCACACAGGCGGCGCGCGACCGCAACGATGTCAAACCCGACTCGCGCTCACCGGCGCCGACGGCAAACGCGCTCTACCGCTACTTCGACCGGCGCATGCACGACGCGCACGACGGCGTGCGTCGCGGATATGATGCGTACCGGTCGTACTACGACGTGCTGCCGACGACCTTCGAGGAGTGCGTGCCGCTACTCGAGCAACCGATGGAGAAGGATCCCGCCGGGCAATCGTTCGCGAAGTCGCGCGCCGCGGTGATCGCGCAACTGGCGGCGTCGATGCAGAAGGCGGGAGTCACGGCGATGGTCTATCCGACGATGCCATTCAACGCCCCGCGGATCGTCGATCAGTGGCCCGACATCCGCGTCGCGCTCGGCTACGGCAACTGGCTGGGGCTGCCTGAAGTGTCGGTCCCGGCGGGGATGGGTGCGGACGGAATGCCGGCGATGAATCTCTCTGTGGTGGGATTGCCCGGCGACGATGCGAAAGTGCTGGCATATGGGCATGCATACGAGCGGCAGTCGCGGCGGTTTATGGGGGTGAGGCGAGGCGGGTGAGGGGACGCGCGAACGCGGCGTCCAGTGATGCCGTCGCGGATAGTCTTCCTGTCCTTGACGCCTCAACTATTAGAGGTATAATAGGTGATGCCGCGTGCCGTCACGCTCACCCGCCGCGAACTCGACGTCATGTCCGTTCTGTGGCACCTCAAGAGCGCCACGGTCGCCGAAGTGCGCGACCGTCTGTCCGACGATCTTGCCTATCCGACCGTGTTGACCATGCTGCGGAATCTCGAGCTCAAGGGCTATGCCCGGCACGAGGAGGAAGGACGGGCGTTTCGCTATTTCCCCGTGCTGCACCCCAATGACGCCGGCGACGGCGCCCTCCGGCGGCTGGTCTCCAAGGTGTATCAAGGTTCGCGCGCGCTGTTGGTGAGCCGGCTGATCGCCGACGACAGGATTTCGCCCGACGAGCTTCGGCGTATCGAGCAACTCCTCCAGCAGCGCCTCAAGGAGGTGGACGAATGATCGGATCGTGGATGCTCTCCGCGATGATCATCGGCGCCCTCCTCGGCGGCGGAGCCCTCTGCCTCTCAGGCTTCGGCACGTCACTGGCTCTGCCCCGACGGTGGCTCTGGCTCGCGATCATGCTGGTGTCACTCATGATGCCAGTCGGCCTGGCGCTGAGATCCCGGCCGTCCCCGACTCCGAAAGCAGCACCGACCGCGCCAATCACGACGGTGACCGTCGGCGCGACGATCACTCCTGTCGATGATCGGCCGGATTACGACCGCCTCCTCCTGATCGTCTGGGGTTTCGCGTCGCTGGCGCTTGCCGGTCTGTTCGGGGCATCGCACCGCCGGACGCTGACGCTGCTCCGCACATGGCGCCACAGCGAACTGCACGGCGCCGCCGTCGTGGTCTCGCCCAACTTCGGACCCGCTGCGGTCGGGCTCCTCCGATCGCAGATCGTCGTGCCGGCCTGGGTGCTCGATCTCCCCGACGACGAGCAGCGGCTCGTCCTCGGACATGAGCTGGAGCACATCCGGGCTGGCGACCAGTTCGTACTCTTTGCCGGCGTTCTGTTCGCGGTGCTGATGCCGTGGAACGTGCCACTCTGGTGGCAGCTCCGACGGCTCCGCATCGGCATTGAACTCGATTGCGATGCGCGCGTGGCGCCCCGACTCCGCGATCGTCCGCGCTATGCCAACCTGCTCCTTCGCGCCCGGACTCCGCGACGCACTGATCAGATGGCGCTTGCCTTCTTCCCCTCTCGCTCAACGCTTGCCGAGAGGCTCCTGGCGCTTCTCGATCGCGCTCGCCCCACGCGTCGGCGGATGGCCATGTCGTCAGTGTCGATGGTCGCGTGTGTTGGCGCTCTCGCGCGCGTTCCGGTGCCGAATCTGAGCTCGCTACTGCCGCGCTTCACGAACACGGCTTCGTCAAGACACTCGACCAGCTCGCCTGCAACGCTCAGCCATATCGCCGTCGGACGCCCAGTCTCGTCGACGGACGGTCAATCCGCGGTGCCTGCCCATCCGGCGCCGACTGGTGCCAGGCGGGTGCGTTACGACTCACTCCTCCCGATCGACTCGACCGTTCTGCTGCACCAATCGTTCGCGCGCGGGGGACGTGCCAGCTGCATCGGGTGCACCAGAGCCATCTCCCCGGATACCACCCACACCTCGTTCCAGCCATAGCGATGCCAGCATTGACTTCCGGCAGTCGTCTGCCGATGAGTATTAGAGGTTTAGTAGCATCAGCTGTTATTGGCCTGGCGATGGTGATCCCCGCTGCCGTCCAGGCTCAGCAACCGGAAATCGTGCAGGGAAAGGTGCTCGACAACCATCGGACGCCGATCGCCGGCGTCGAGGTGACAATTGTGGGCCAAGCCACCCACGCCGTACGCGTGGCGGAGACGAATGCGGCCGGCGAATACGTCGCAACATTTCGCGACACCGAGGGGAGCTACGCGATCTCGTTCCGCAAGGTCGGGTACGCCGCGTTCGCCCGCACCATTCAGCACACCGGGCTCTCCAACATCATCGTAGTGCCGGACGCGGTCCTCAGCAATTTGCTCACCACGCTCCAGCCGATAGTGGCCAACGCGAACGCGCTACAGCGCGTCCCCTCGCGCGGCGAGATTCCCGCAGTCGGCAGTGTCGAAGCGAACACCCTCGGGAACGGCATCTTCACCGCTGACCCGTCGGATCTCAACGCCCTGATCTCGCTGCTTCCGGGTGTCCTGCCGGTCGGCGACTCCAGCTATTCGGTCCTCGGCGCGTCGCCAACGCAGAACGGTGCCACGGTGGATGGCGCGTCGTTCGCCGGCGGCTCCCTTCCACGCGATGCGATCGCTCGCTCGAAGCTGGTCACCACGACGTTCGACGTATCAAAGGGACAGTTCGCCGGCGGCCAGAACGTGATCTCTCTCCGGAGCGGGGCACCGTACTTTGCCGCCATGATTCGCGGCCAGCTGATCGATCCGCATCTCGCCTGGGCCGACCCACAGGCCCCGACGGCCGTGCCGCAGATCGGCAGCGCCAGTGGCTACGTCACCGGGCCACTCGTGAAGAACAAACTGGACTTCATCGCATCGTTCGACATCAGCCGGCGCACCACCGCGACGCCGTCGCTGCTGGCCCCCCGCGCCACGCTGCTGTCGCAGCTCGGCGTCTCGCCCGACAGTGTCGCCGCCGCGATGCAGGCCTTCGCGGCACTCGGCGTGCCGCTCGGCGCACGCGGAGTCCCAGCGACGCCAACCATTGCCACAGGTTCCGCGACGATACGCGTGGACTTCCGCCCGAACTCGTTTACCGCATTGACCTTCGAGGCGATTCCGTACTGGACCCACTTCACCGGACTCGGGATCTCGGAACTCTCCCTTCCCACGGCCACCATCGAATCGCGGAGCACCGCCGGGTGGTTCAAGCTCGATGCGTCCACCTACTTCCACCGAGTGCTCGACGACTTCCACATCACGATCAATCCCAGCAGCGGGAGCAGTTCGCCGACTTTGCCGCTGCCATCTGGCTCGGTCCTCATCGGGACGGCGTTCGGCGACGGCCGCACCGGTCTCACGTCGTTCCGCTTCGGAGGCTCAGGCTCCGGCGACGTCCGCAGTACCCGGAATACCGTCGACGCCGAGAACGAGATGTCGTGGGCCACGGCAAACACGCTGAACCAGCTGAAGGTCACGCAGGAGCTGCGGGTCGACGAGGGAGACTACTCGCAGGTTGCCGATCCGGCTGGCGCCTATTCCTATCAATCGCTCAGCGACCTCGCGGCCAACACGCCGTCGTCATTCAGCCGCGTGCTTGCAGCAACAGCACGCTCCTTCCGCGCCACCACCGGCGCCCTCTCGTTTGGAGATATCTGGCGTGCCATTCCCGGAAAGCTTGAGTTTCAGGGGGGAGTGCGGTACGACTGGACCAAGTTCAACACGCCGCCCGAGTTCAACAGCGTCGTCGACACACTCTTTGGTGTGCGCACCGACGTGGTTCCTGAAGACCACGGCTTCTCGCCGCGCCTCGGCTTTCTCTGGTCGCCCGCCGGAAAGCGTGACCGGGGCCTCCCCTTCGGGATGATGATTATCGCGCCCGGGCATGGCGCCGCGGCCCGCGCCGGCTTCGCCCCCTTCGATGCGAGCGGCCTGTCGGTGCTACGGCCCGGCAATGACATCACCCTCTCCGGCGGAATCGGTGCGTACCGCGGAGTGATCTCGCCGGTGCGCCTCGGCGCCCTGGCCGATGCGACGGGTCTCCCTGGTACGACTCAATATCTTTCGTGCATCGGCGCCGCAACGCCGGCGCATGACTGGACCGCCACGGACATCCCGGCGGAATGCGCCAATGGAGCCGGCCCCATGGCCTACTCCGCTATCGCTCCACGCGTCGCCGTCTTCGACCCGACATTTCGGGCACCGGTGAGTTGGCGCGGAACATTGCAGGTCAGCGGATTGACGATCGGCAGCTGGGCGCTCGCCCCGACAATCACGTACGCTCTGGGCGTCAACAGCGAGAGCTGGACGGATCTGAACCTGCAGCGCATCGCTTCCTTCGGCCTCCCCGCGGAACAGAATCGACCGGTGTACAGCTCTCCGGCCGACATCGTGCCGCAGACGGGACTGTTCGCCCCGGCCGCCTCGCGGGTCTCGGCCGCATATGGCACCGTGACGCAATCGCGCGCCGATCTCCGATACCATGCGCTGCAGTTGACCGTACCCGTCGTGCCGCCGAAGCTTGTCGGCAAAATCCCGGTCTATTTCGTCTATTCGTTGAACAGCCAGCGCGCCGAGCAGCGGGGCTTCGGTGGGACCACGGCCGGCGATCCGTTCGATATCGAGTGGGTGGCGGGGCAGCAGCCGTTGCACCAGTTCATCGCGGGCGCGAGTGACCTGCACGTCTGGTGGTTCACGACGGCGGTCCGGCTCACCCTGCTCTCCGGCGCACCCTACACACCGATGGTCGCGCAGGACATCAATGGTGACGGGTTGGCGAATGACAGGGCCTTTGTCC
>JBOHRZ010000083.1:0-9620 GCA_050732975.1 Gemmatimonadales bacterium | reverse complement strand
CGCGAGCGCCTCCAGCCGCTCCGTCGCCGTGTATCCGGGCAGCACCGTGTTCACCGTGACCCCGTCGGCGCCGACCTCGTCGGCCAGGGTGCGATAGAAGCCGGTTACGGCGGCGCGGATGCTGTTCGACAGCACCAGCGACCGCTCCGGCCGCTTGACCGCGAGCGAGGTGATGCCGATCACCCTGCCCCACTTGCGCTCGCGCATCGCGGGAATAAATGCACGGCTCATCTCCACCGCGCTGCGGAGCAGCAACTCGGTCGCGCTCTGCCACGTCGCCCAGTCCGGTTCCAATGTCGCCGAGGTCGGCGGGCCGGCGGTGTTGGTCACCAGCACGTCGACGGCGTCGGCACCGACGGCGTCAATCACCGCCGCGATGCCTGCTTCGGTCGCGAGATCGGCGGCGACTCCGCGCGCAGTGCCGCCGTTCGCGCCCAATCGACGCAGCGCGTCATGCAGCGGTACCTCGGAGCGGGCGCAGATGGTGACATCGGCTCCCTCCCGGACGAACTCTTCCGCGGCCGCGAATCCGATCCCGCGACTGCCGCCGCAGACCAGCACCCTCCGCCCACGCAATCCCAGATCCACTAACGCGTCCCGCGGAGATACCCGTCGGACTTTTCGATCCAGTCCTGACGCGGTGGCGTGAAGACGTCGAGATCCAGAGTGTCCTCAAGCGCTTCGGCGCGATGCCGGATGCCTCCGGGAATCATCAGCACCTCGCCGGCGTGAATGTCGACGAACTCATCGCCCGGGCTGTCCGCATGTTCGCCGAGCCAGAACCGGAGGCATCCATCGAGGATATACGTCCCCTGCTCATTCACGTGCTCGTGCGCCGGAACGACGAACCCCTTCTTGAGGAACACCTGCGCCAGCATGAGGCGGTCATTGTACACGAGCTTGCGAGAAAGCTTGGGCGCAAGTTCCTCCATCGCGATCGCGTTCCAGATGTACTTCCGGGCCTCGGGCATGGACCCCACAGAGAGAATGGTCAGGAAAGATAGCCCTCCGCCGTCGCCTTTCCTCACCTCCATCTCCTCCCTTCGTCACCTCCGTCACCTTCGTCTCCTTGCTCACCTTTCTATGGGAAGAAGACGACGAAGGAGACGGAAGCGACGGAGGCGAGAGACGAAGGCGACGAGGCTGACGGAGGTGGTTCCGCGCTAACCCACTACGGCAATACACTCCATCTCGATCCGCCCTCCCAGCGCCAGGCCGCTGGCGCCGAAGGCGCTGCGCGCGGGGAGCGGCGGCCTGAAGTACTCGAGGTAGACCTTGTTCATCGCCGGCCATTCGCTCATATCAGCCAGCATCACGAGGCACTTGACGACCCGGTCGAGCGACGTTCCGTGACGTTCCAGCACGGCGCGAATGTTCTCGAGGATCTGGCGGGTTTCGGCTTCGATCCCGCCCGGAACGGGCTGGCCGGATGGGCCGATCCCCATCTGCCCCGAGAGGTACAGCATCGATCCCACCCGAACCGCTTCCGAAAAGGGAAGGTTGATTCCGGAGGCGAACGGAAAGAACTCCACGTCGATCGGGTCCTCGGGCATTGGCACTCCTTCAGGGAACGTCGCCGCGGAGGATCGCGGCGAGCACGTTGCGATCGATGTTGCCGCCGCTCACGACAGCGACGACATTGTGCGCTCCGGCGACGCCGCGGATCGAAGCCGCCACCGGGGCCGCCCCGGCGCCCTCGGCGACGACATGATTCCGCTCAGCGAGCAGCCGGATCGCAGCGGCAACCTCGGCGACCGTCACGGTCATCACGCCGGCGAGCAGCTCGCGAGCCATGGGCCAGATCGCCGGCGAGACGCCGTTGCCGCCGATCCCGTCGATGAAGGTGCGCCGCGGCACGATCGAAGTCGGACCGTTGCCGGCGTACGCCGCGGTCAACGGCGCTGAACCGTCGATTTCGACCGCGAAGACTCTGGCCGCGCTACCCAGGGCGCGCGCGGCAGCCGCGATCCCGCAGGCCAGGCCGCCACCGCCCCAGGGGACTAGGATCGCATCGATCTGAGGTGCATCCTCGAAGATCTCCAGCGCGATGGTACCGTTGCCAGCGAGTACATCGGGGTCGGCGAATGGGTGGATGAAGGTACCAGAAAGTCGTGGATGCCCGCGATCGGCCATCGTCTGCCACCATTCATCGAACGGCACCGGGATGATTTCGGCGCCGAGGCGGTGCAGCGGGTCGAGCTTCGCGGCAGGGGCCGTGTCGGGAACCAGGACGCGCGCCGGGACGCCGAACGCGCGGGCGCACCATGCCACGCCCTGTGCCATGTTGCCGGCGCTTGCGGTGGCGAGGCCGTTGCTGCGCGCCGCCGGTGACAACGCAGTCGCGGCACTCGCCGCCCCGCGGATCTTGAACGAGCCGATCGGCTGGAGGTTTTCCAGCTTCACGCTGACGCCGTCGGACGGACCGGCATCAAGCACCGCAAGTGGCGACCGGATCGCGATGCCAGCGATCCGGTCGCGCGCTGCGCGGACCGCGGCGAGCGACGGTGGTTCGAGCGGCCGATCGGCCGGCTCGCTGGTCACCGCCGCCCGGCGGTCAAGCAGTCCGACACCGCCGATCAGAACTTGTAGACCAGCCCGAGCTCAAGCACCGGATACGCAAAGACCTTGTTGGCATCCTTCTGCGTCTTGGCGATCTGAGCGTTGAGGTCGGACTGCAACTGTGACCCGGACGTCGCCCCCGACGCCGTCAGCGTGACCGACGGCTTTCCGACGCCGGCGCCGAGATCGAACTTGAACCCGATTCCGGAATGCTTGGCTGCCGGAGTGCCGAAACCGATCCCGATGTACGGCAGCGCACTGCCCCATTGGCCGGTCCCCGTGAGCGTCCCGACCTGGGCCGAGCTGTACTCAGTGCCGTTGAAGGTGAAGGTTCCGTTCTTCGGAACGCCGGTGCCGGTCAGCTTCATTGGCCGCGTCATGATGCCGGCGCTCAGGTGGAACGAGCCGCGGTTGCCGGGAAAGAGATCAATCAGGCCGGTGATTGCCTGCAGCTTCAGCTTGGCATCGAAGCTGACGTCGTTGTTGTCGACGTTGCGATTGTATGAGAAGAAGTTCGCGCTCGCCCGAACGCCGATGTGCGGCGTGACGAGCTTGGCGATCTCGCCGCCGATGCCGAGAGTGCCGACGCGCACCCCGATCGAAGCGTCGCTGCCATGCCCTCTGGATTGCGCCAACAGTGCCGCGGGGAACACCATCGCCAGGCCCAACATGATACGGAACCGCATCGAGTCCTCGTCAGAAAGGGTGAAGTGACATCGTGGTCTATCGGGGTCCGCCGCCGCCGCCACTGGAACGCACCGGAACAGAACCATCGGCCGCGGCATTGGCGGCGGGTTCGAGCAGTCTGGCGAGGCTATCGCGACGCGCGATCAGATTGTCCTCCATCTGGAGCCGCGGAATGCCGTTCTTCAGCCAGTCGGGCGCCGCCGCGCCCTTGAGGTAATGGTCGAAGAACTCGCCCATCCGGATGGCGTAATCCCGCTGGTTGACGGGCCGTCCGAGGCCGTGATTCTCGCCCACGTATTCGAGGAAGATCACCGGCTTGCCGAGCTGGCGCAGGGTGTTGAAATAGGTGACGCCCTGGTTGAAGTCGACCGCGCCGTCCTTGTCATTCTGCAGGATCATCAGCGGCGTGTGCACCTTGTCGGCATGGAAAACGGGCGAGTTGCGGATGTAGGCGTCGTAGTTGTCCAGGAAGTTGCCCTTGAAGCGGCCCTGGCTCGACTCGAAGATCGCCGCGTCCGACCCGCCAGAATTCCAGTAGATCGAAGCGTACATGCTCACCATGTTGGTGAGCGGCGCGCCGGCAATCGCCGCAGCGAAGATGTCGGTCTGGGTCACCAGAAACGCCGTCTGGTATCCGCCCCACGAGTGGCCCCAGAGCCCGACGTGCTTCGGGTCGACCATGCCGGTCGCGATCGCCGCCTTCACCGCCGGGACCACGCACCACACCGCCGACATCCCCGGATCATTGACCTTGTAGACGATGTCCGGGTCGAGCACCACGTAGCCGCGGTCGGTGTACAGGGTCGGATCCGGCGCGCGCGTCGCGCTGGGCGACACGAACACGTTCTTCCCCTGCGACCGCTTCTCGTAGATCGTCACCAGCATCGGATACTGCTTGCCCGGCTGGTAGTCGGCCGGCAGATACATCGCGGCCTGGAGATGATCGCCCTTCGCGCTGGTGTAATTCACCAACCGCGTGCCGCTCGACCAGGCCAGCTCGCGCTGCTGCGGATTGATGTCGGTGATCGCGTAGCCGGGTGCGAAATTCGTCCCGAACACGTGGTAATCGGGGTACGCGGTGAAGGTCTGCCGAGTGTAGAGGTACATCTCGGCGTCCCGCGCCTTGAGGATCGAGTATTTCGCGTCATCGAAGAAGAGCGACCTCGCTCCCGCCGTGCCGGGGTCGACCCGCGAGAGGCCTTCCTTCTTGGTCCATTCGCCGTAGGTGCCGACGTACAACGGCTGCGACAGGTCGATGCCGTCCGCCGGATTCGCCGGCTCGCGGCCGCGCGCGCCTGACCGCGAGTCGAATCGATACAACGTCTGGTACCGGATCTGAGACTTGCGGCCGTTGCCGGTCAGATTGACCGCCGTCCCCGCATCCGGACGCGTCGGAACCTTCCAGATGTCCCACAGATCGGACAGCAGCACAAAGCGTCCGTCGCTGCTCCATCCCAGGACCCGCGCCGGAGGCGGGTAGAGATTGTTGTGATCATCCTCGGTGTTGACGAACGAAGCCGGCACGCCACGGGTAACATTGACGCTGTCACCGGTGGCGAGATCGAGCACCCACCAGTTGGCGTCCTTCCCCCAGAACAGAACGCGACCCCCGTCCGGCGACGCCATCATCGTCCCGCTCGGCTTGCTGTGCTGCAACAGACGGCGATCGCCGGTCTTGAGGTCGATCGCGTAGACATCCTGATAATTGCGCCCGGTATAGCTCGCGCGTTCTTCGTAGGGTTCGGGGTCGATCCCGTACGCGTACGCGTCATGATTGGTGACCGTGACCGTGCGGATCGAATCATCGGCCAGACGCACGAAGCGGTTGTCGCCAAACCGGTAGTCCGACAGGAAGCTGAAGGCGCGATCCTGCTGTTCCTGCACGATCTGCTGCGATTGCAGCCGCGGATCCTTGTAATGCCAGAGGATCAGCGACGGGATCGAATCGTCCGTGGCTCCGGCACCCGCGGCAGCGCGTCCTCCCGGCGGGATCGCGCCGGCGCCGCCGGCACCGGGTGCCCCGCCGCTGCGGCCGGCGGTGCCGCGCCCCGCGTTCGCGGGACGATTCCGGGGAATCTTCGACATTTCCCGGATGCCGAAGAAAACATTCTCCAGCCCCGCCGAATACCGCGGCGCACGATCGGAAGCGATCTTCCACCCGCCCGGGAAATCGGATCGGCCCGTCGGATCGAAGACCACGTGCCGCCCGGGGCCGTCGACGCCGAAGTTGGTGAATGCCTCGATCGAATAGACGGTGTCGCGGGACAGCGAGTCGATGCGACCGCGCATGACACTCAGCCCCGCGGAGGAATCGACCCAGGCGAGCTGACTGTAGCGCAATGGCTCGCTCTCCAGCGACAGCGACACGCCGGTCTTCATGTTGCGCAGCTGGACTCCATTGCCGACCTCGTCGGGCGCCGACATGGTGTACGCCAACCAGGTGCCATCGCGGTCGAAGGCGTATTCGTCGACCCGCCCCATATTGAACGTCTCGCCGGTGGCGAGATTGTAGAGCAGCACGTCGGACGAGCCCGCGGACTGTGCCTCGCCGCCGGCGCCACCGAACCCGCCCCGCCCACCACGCCCGCCGCCCGGACCGGCGCCGCGCCCGCCCCCGCCGTTCGCCGGGGAACCTTCCTGCATCGCCACCCAGGTGGCGTCGTCGGTGTTGAAGCTGAACCGGCGGATCCGGGGAAACTCCTTGCGCATGCCCGTCGCGAGATTGACCAGCACCATCTTGCTCGCACCGGCAGAGTCGGCCGTGCCGGTGCCGGCGCCGCGGCCCCCACCCCCTGGCCCTGCTCTTCGACCACTACCATGCCCCTGCGGTGGCCGGGGCGGCGTCACAATGAAGCCGAGCCAGCGGGAATCGCCAGAAATCGCAATCGAGCCGCCGTTCTGCCCGGCTGGCGTGCGGGATTCCGCTGCGTCGCGGGCGGTGCCCCGGTAGATCACGGTCACATCGCCTTCGGTCGGCCCCACGGCGTATGCGAACCACATGCCGTTATTGGAAAGGACGGTCTGGCGAACCTGATTCCAGTTGTGAAGATCGAGCGGCGTGATCAACCGCCGCGATGCCGGCGGCGGCGCCCCGGACCCTGGACCCTGGGCGGTGGCACGCCCCGCAAGAACGATGGCGGCGCCCAAGACGACGCGCCCGACGAACCGAGGCATGAATGCTCCGGGAATGCATGAGCGTGATGGAATGGATCAAAGCTAACTCGGACTTGCCGACACGACAGGCGATCGCGGGGAACGGCTCAGGGGCGCAACGGCGCCGGAGGCCCCCAGCGCCCGCGCCGGGCATCGAGGGGACCCGCCGGCACCGGTTGGCTGCTGCCGGGGACGATTCGCGACGAACCCCGGTGGACCGCTATGGAACCGGAATTCGGGATCAGGTCAGTGGGGCGCTCCGCAACCCCGATGACGCCCACCAGGCCCAGGTTGCCGCTGGTGTTGCCCACACTGTCGAGCGACAGGCGAAGGGTGACAGTATTGCTTGAAAACGTTGCCCCGATCGTTGACTCCACCCCGTTGGAGTTGTTGTAGATCCGCGCGGTCGTGGCAGTCGTGCCGAAGAGATCGATGCTGTGGTCAATGCCCAGCGCGGCGGATCCGCCGAACGAATTGGCGATCGGCGCGTCGCCGGTGGCGGGATTGTTGTCAGTATCCAGTTCGATCCAGCCGGCGATCGAATTGGTGGCGGCCACCGACTGCGGCTGCACCGGTCCACTGAATGCCAGGGTAATGATCAGCGAGTCGCCCTTGTATTCGCCGCGGATCAACGTGAGATCCAGCGCCGCCACGGTATGATCGAAGCCCGGGAGCGAAAAAAGCGTATCGCCAACCGGATCCGCTTGCTGAAACGCCAGCGAGGTCTTGTCGCCTGGCGTATCCGATGTGCCGCTGCTGCCGTTGCAGGCCGCCAGCACTGCGAGCGGCAACCATCCGAGTCGCGTCAGCGAGTTTCTCATGCATGCTCCAGTGAGGCCCGAACGATAACGTCCGGTGGCCGTTTGCGGGTGCCGGCTCGCCGGACTGGCAGACGGGAAGTACCTTAAACCCGTTTCCCGCCGGGCGACCCTTCTCCGCGGACTCCCATGGATCTCCACGACGCCTTCATCGTCGAGCGCTACCGGCATCTCCTCGCGCTGCGGGCGCACCACGCCGGCACGGCGCGCCGGGCGCTGACCGTCTACGCCGTCGTGGCCGCGGTCGTGACCGGCGGCGCCGTCACCCTCGTCTCCGCCCGCGAGTCGCTGGGCCTCGATACGGCCGTAATGCCGGCGATGCTGGCGATCCTCGCCTGGCTGCTGGTGTTCGTCGCGGCGGTGGCCGTCCTGCAGATCCTCGTGGCGAGGGTGCGATGGCACCGAACCGGGCGGATCGCGGCCGCAATCGACCCCGATGCGCCTGCCGCCTCGCGGGTCTGGTGGCTGCCGGACCTGGTCTTCGTGTTGCTCATCGCGGGATCCGCTGCGGTGGGATGGATTCTGCTGGCTCGCGCGGCGGCCGTCGTCGGCGCATGAGCGGCCGTCGTGGGAACCGGGGCAGGCGCTACGCGGCGCTCTGCCCCGCCATCGCTTCAAGCGCGGCGATCCGTTTCGGAATTGGCGGATGGGTCGCCCAGAGATTGGCCCAGAATCCGTCGCGCTCGTTGACGGGGCGCGCGGCGGGATCGGCGATGCACAACGCCGCCGTGCCCTGATTGATGTGCTCGGTCGGTTGGGCCGCCGCATCGATCTTGCGCAGCGCGCTCGCCAGCGCCAGCGGATTGCGGGTGAGTTCGGCGCCCGAGGCGTCGGCAAGATATTCCCGGGTGCGCGACACCATGAGGGAAAGCAACCGCGCCGCGATCGGCGCCAGCACGATCGCCACGATCCAGACCACCAGCAACACGACCATCCCCGCGCCGCCGTTGCGGTTGTTGCGGCGGCCGCGACCATCGAACCAGAGCGCGCGCGACGACCAGTGCGCCAACAGCAGGACCGCTCCCATCAGGGCCGCGATCACCATCATCAGCCGAATGTCATAGTTGCGAACGTGACTCATTTCGTGGCCGACCACCGCCTGGAGCTCCTCGCGATCCAGGGTGCGCAGCAATCCAGCGGTCACCGCGATCGAGGCGTGAGCCGGATCGCGCCCGGTCGCGAAGGCATTGGGGTCGTCGTCCGGGATGACCCAGGCGGCCGGCGCCGGCAGCCCCGCCGCGATCGCCACTTCGTGGACAATGTTTCCGTATTGCTCCAGCCGCAGGCGCTCGTCGTCGCTCGTCGCATTCCGGATACTGTCCTCGAGCGGCACTGCCGACGACGACTTCAGAATGGCGCGATCGCCCCACCGGTAGGTCCACCACGCCGACACCACACCGATGACAATCGCCGTGGCCGTCGCAATCGGGTATCCGCCCCCGAAGACGACGGCATCGAGCCCGGCGCCGATGACCGTCAGAAACACGACGAACAGCACCATGATCAGCCAGGTGCGCCGGCGGTTCGCGGCTTCCTGTTCGAGGAAATTCCTGGGCATCACGCGGACCGGTGCGCCGGCGGTGTGGCGGAAGACCGCGCTACGCGCGAGGCTTCATCGAGAGATCGACCGCCGGCACCGCCCGGTCGGCTTCGTCGGTGATCTGGAAGAGCTCGGCCGGCGCGAAGCCGAAGGTGTTGGCGATCACGCTCGACGGAAATGACTGCCTGGCAATGTTGAGCTTGGTCGCGACGTCGTTGTAGAACTGGCGGGCGAAACCGATGCGGTTCTCCGTCGACGACAGTTCCTCCTGCAGCATCTTCACGTTCTCGTTCGATTTGAGCGCCGGATAGTTCTCGGTCACTGCCAGGAGGCGGCCGAGCACCTGGCTCAGTTCGCCTTCCTTGCGAGCGCTGTCGGCGGGCCCTGCCGCCGCCATCGCCTTCGCACGCGCGTCCATCACCGCGGTGAGCGTGTCGCGCTCGAATTCCATGGTCCCCTTGACGGTGTTCACGAGATTGGGGATCAGGTCATGCCGGCGTTTGAGCTGCACGTCGATCTGGCGCCAGCCGTTCTGCACCTGGTTGCGGAGCGCCACCAGGCGATTGAACGTGACCATCGCCCAGAGCAGGACGAGGACGACGAGGCCGACCAGCACGTAGATCCACATGCTATGTCTCCTGGCTGCCGGCATCGCCGCCCGGCTTGAAGACCTCGACGGCGAGCGTGAAGGTGCGCCGCTCGGAAGAGCTCAGCGCCCCGACGCCGACCATCTGCCGGGCCAGCTCGTCGCCCCGGTCGTTGCGGACGGTGAGCATCACCGAATATTCCCACGCCTCGCCGACGTCGGGATGATGGATGGTGCCTTCGATCTGCAGCGGCGTGAATGTCGGCCGCGCCGCCGT
>JBOHRZ010000082.1:0-9669 GCA_050732975.1 Gemmatimonadales bacterium | reverse complement strand
GTTCGCGCGCCGGCCGGCCTGGCATCAGCGGTTCGTGCCGACGAACGCCGCATCGCGCCGCTGCCATGGTCCGAGGGTGTAATTGATTTTACGGTTCCCGCCCGCGGCATCTTTACCGTTCGTGTCTACCCGGGTGGGCCAGCGCCGGAGCAAATTGTGGAGGTCGAATGCGTCTGACTGGAAAGCGGATCGCCATCCTCGTCGCCGAAGGGGTCGAGGATCTGGAATTCCATGTCCCCTTCATGCGGCTCCAGGAGGAAGGCGCCGTGGTGATCTCTGCCGGACTCGACGGCGGGACGATCCATGGGAAACACGGTCTCGCGGTTACCCCGATGACCACCGTCGACACGCTCCGCGCCGGTGACCTCTTCGCTCTGGTGATCCCGGGCGGCTGGGCGCCGGACAAGCTGCGGCGGTCGAAGGCAGTCTGCGATCTGGTGCACGAAATGGACGCGGCGAAGAAGACGATCGGGATCATCTGTCACGGCGGGCTGGTCGCGATCTCGGCGAAAATCGTCAACGGTCGCCGCGCTACCGGCTCACTGGGCATCAAGGACGATCTCGTCAACGCGGGAGCGACCTGGGTCGATCAGCCGGCGTTCCGGGACGGCCACCTCGTCTGGGGTCGGATCGTGGCGGATATCCCCAGCTTTTGTCGCGAGTTGGTCGCGACACTGGTCAGTTCCGGGACCTGATCGCTGCAAGCCCGCTCCGGGGTTGCCACCACCCGTCCCACCGGGTAGTCATACCGTGAACGCGACCGCAGTCCGGAGACCCACGTGCGTGATCGTGCAATCTCGATAACAGCGCTCGCTTTGCTTGCCGCATGCAACGGGCAGTCACCAGCCGGAGCGGGTGGAGGAGGTACCGGTAGTCTCGTGGTGGCGACATCCTCTACCGGCGCCGGTACCATCCCCACGACTTACCGGATCTCGGTGGACCACAGCACACCCGTCACAATCGCGGCGTCCGGGACGCGGACCGTCACCCAGCTGTCCGCCGGATCCCATTCCGTGCAGCTCCTCGGCATTCCGACCAACTGCACCTCCGACTGGTACGCGCCTCAGCCGGTGACGGTCGTTGCCGACTCGGCGAGCGCGGCGGCGTTCGCCGTCGAATGCGACGTCCCCATTGCCAACACACTGATCGCAATCGGCTCACCGTTGGGTGGTCCAGGTGACCTCTATGCCATTCCTCTTGACGGTGGTACGCCGCACCCGCTGACGCAGGGTCTGTTGGCCTCCGTGCCCGCGGTGTCCCCCGGTGGAACTCGAATTGCGTTCGTCACCGGCTTCGAGTCCAATGTGCAACTCGTCACGATGAACACCGACGGCTCACGCATGATCGTGCTCGACAGCTTCGGAACGTTGGCGGATACCAAGAAGGTGAGTCCCACATGGGCCCCGGATGGAACCCGGCTCGCCTACTCCACCGGTTCAGATGTCCGGATTGTAACCGCTGACGGTCGGGCCGACAGCGTTGTGGCGCTCGGAGACTCGCCGGCCTGGTCACCGGACGGATCGCGGCTGGCGATCGTCGCCTACGGCAATATCAAGGTGCTCGATCTGACCACTGGTGACGCGCCGGCGATCCGCCAGGCGACAAACGGGAGCCAGGGGTTCCATCCCGCCTGGTCGCCAGACGGCGCTACCATTGCGTACGTTGATTTTCATACGGATGGCGTCGATTCGCTGATCACCTCGACGGCGCTCGTCAATGCGGATGGCAGCAACGACCGTGACCTCGCGCGACCCGCGGTCGTGACCGTGGCCTGGTCAAGCGACGGTACTCGGCTCGCTTCAGAAGACGATGCTCACGGCCCGGAGCACATCTACTGGATGGACCTCGCCACGCGAACCCGGCACGACCTCGCCAATCCGCCCGGTGTCAATCTGTGGGGTCCGTCGTGGGCGCCGTGACGGCACTCACGCCACCACGTACGCCTCCATCGCGAAGTATTCCGCCAGCCCGAGCCGGTCGAGCAGCGCCGCCGTCCCCTTGTTGCGCGCTTCGACCCGCTGCCAGAATTCGCGTTCGTCCTGACCGGGGAACGGCGCCGAATCCTTCTGGGACTGGTGTTTGAAGATGGCCTGGATCTTCAGTCGCAGCTCCTCCTGCGCCAGCGGCACCAGCCAGGTCGCCTCCGTCACCGGCCACTCCTGCCAGGCACCGCGATAAAGCCATACCTCGGGACGCCTCGTCCCGTCAGGATACAACTCGCTCATTGCCTGGTCGATGGCGTCCTTGCAGAGCCGGTGGGTACCGTGCGGGTCCGAGAGATCGCCGGCAACCAGCAGCAGCTCGGGCCGTTCCGTCTCAAGGAGTTCCCGCACGATCGCGACGTCGGCGGGCCCCACCGGATCCTTGCGCACCGCGCCGGTCTGATAGAACGGCAGGTTGAGGAACCGCGCGTCGGCGCGGTGCAGGCCAAGCGTGTCGATGGCGCTCACCGCTTCGGCCTCCCGGATGATGCGCTTCAGCTCCTGCACTTCGTCGATGTCGACCTGCCCCGGCGCTTTGGTATCGAGAAATGCGATGATCCGGCTCCGCATCGCGGCGACGTGTTCGCCATCGATGCTCCCCGCCGCCGCCAGCCGATCGAGCACGTCGACATAGCGGCGCACATCGTGATCGAAGACGGCAATGTTGCCGCTGGTCATGTACGCGACGACGACCCGGTTGCCGTTGAGGTGCAACTTGCGCAGCAGGCCGCCGGCCGAGATCACGTCGTCGTCGGGGTGCGGCGAGAAGCACACCACGGTGCGATCGCGCGGCAGCTTCGAGCGCCCACGGATCTTGCCGCCGAGCGCGTTGAACACCAATCCATTGACGACGCCCGGTTCGCCGTGACGCGCCAACAGCGAGGCCAGATGGTTTCCGGCGTAATCCTGCTCGGTGAGCTTGAGGATCGCCTTGCCGGTGAGCTGCGATAGCCACACCACCGCGCGCACTTCCCGTGCCGGCGTCCATTCGACTTCGTCCAGCAGCCATGGCGTCGCGACCCGGCTGAGCTCGGCAGCCGCCGCGGCGTCGCAATACATTGTGGCATCCGGGTGCCGCTGCAGGAATGTGGCCGCGACTTCGTGATCAACGTCGCCCTCGACGGTTCGCCGCACGATCGCACTCTTGTGCTCGCCGGTGGCGAGAAGGCAGATCTCGCGCGCTTCAAGAATGGTGGCGACGCCCATGGTGAGCGCCTGCCGCGGGACGTTGGCCTCGCCGAAGAAGTCGGCCGCGGCGTCACGGCGGGTGATCGTGTCGAGCGTAATCAGCCGGGTGCGCGACTCGGCGCCCGAACCAGGCTCGTTGAATCCAATATGACCGGTCCGGCCGATACCAAGCAATTGCAAGTCGATGCCGCCGGCCGCGCGGATCGCCGCTTCGTAGGCAGTGCACGCCTCGGCCACTTCATCCGCCGACACATCGCCCGGCAGCAGGTGCGTGTGGGCCGGGTCGAGGTCGACCAGATCGAAGAGGTTCTCCCGCATGAACCGGCGGTAGGAATGGACCGAATCCGGCGACATCGGCCAGTATTCGTCGAGATTGAATGTCTCGACGTGGCGGAACGACAGCCCTTCCTCGCGGTGCATGCGCGCCAGTTCGCGGTAGACGCCGACCGGCGTCGATCCCGTGGCGAGACCGAGCACGCAACGGCGGCCCTCGCGTTCGCGGGCGCGGATCAATGCGGCGACCCGCTGCGCCACGGTCGTCGCCAGCAACTCCGGAGGGTCGAGAACTTCGACCCGCAACCTTTCCCGTCGTCGGATGTCGCCGTATTCAGCCATCGCGCACCATCCCGTCCGCGATCAGGGTGCAGCTTACCACGACCAGCACCAACGCGACCCCGGGAGCAAGGCCGACCCACGGCGCGTTGACGACGGTATCGCGCCCCGACGCAATCAACGATCCCCACGACGCCGCCGGGGGCTGGACGCCGAGCCCCAGAAACGACAGCCCCGCTTCCAGGGTGATGGCGTTGCCAACGCCGAGCGTCACGGCGGCGAGAATCGGCGGAGCGGCAACCGGCAAGACGTGACGCATCATGACGCGGAAGGTACCTGCACCCAGCGCCGCGGCGCTTTCCAGGTAGGGACGCCCGAGCTGAGTCTTCGTTTCCGCGTAGACCAGCCGCGCGATCGGCATCCACCCGGTGAGCCCCAGCACGATGACGACCTGCACCGCGCTCGGTTGCCAGAGCGCGGCGAGCAGGAGAAGAACGACCACGCGCGGGACGCCCAGCACGAAGTCGGTGAAGCCGAGCAGCAAGGCCGCGATACCGCGCCGCGAGAATGCCGCGGTGGCGCCGACCGCCACGCCGATCACCAGCGATACCGCCATGGTCAGGATCCCCACTGACAACGAGATCCGTCCACCGTACAGGAGACGCGACCAGACATCCCGGCCCAGCCGATCGGTGCCGAGGAGATGAAACGTCCCCGCGGGGCCATGACTCAGGGGCGGAAGGAACCGCGTCGTCACGACGTCGACGGCGCCGGCCGCCGGCGACAGCACCGGCGCGAACACCGCCAGCAGCAGACACACGACCAGCACGACGGCGCCCGCCCGCGCCCCGCGGTCGCGCCAGATGGCGAAACGTTCAAGCCGTCGCATGCGCCCGCCGCGCCCGCGGGTCGACGATTTCCACGAGAATCTCGGCCAGCAGATTTCCGGCCACCACCAGCACCGCGGTGATCGTGGCGGCCGCCATTACCACGGGATAGTCGCGCGCCTGAACTCCTTGCACCAGCAACTGCCCGACGCCGGGCCACGCGAAGATCGATTCCACGAACACCGTGCCCGAGAAGAAGGCGGGCAGCGAAAGGCCGAGCAACGTTATCACCGGAACGAGCGCATTGCGGAGCTGGTGCCGGAAGACCGTCCGCGTGCGGCCGATTCCCTTCGAGCGCGCCGCAACCAGGAAGGGAGCATCGCGCACCGCGCGCATCGAACCACGCACGAAACGCGCGGTACCGCCGATGCCAATCAGTGTGAGCGTCGCCAGCGGCAGTGCCAGGTGGCGGAGCCGGTCGAGCCAGCGACCCGCGCCGGACAGAAAATCGGCATCCAGGCCGCTGGCGCCGAAGGCGGGCAGCCAGCGCAGGCGGTAGGTAAAGACCATCACCAGCACGAGGCCAAGCCAGTATGCCGGCATGGCGTACAACGCCACTGTGCCGATAGTCATGGTCCCATCAACGCCGCGGTGGCGAGTATTGGCCTGAATCGTTCCGACCGCGATCCCGATCAGCCAGGTCAGCGTCAGCGAGAGCGCGACCAGAATTGCCGTGGCAGGCCACGCCTGCGCGACAAGCGTGGCCACCAGCTCACCGTTGGCGATGCTGGTGCCGAAGTCGCCCCGAACCGCTCGGCCGATCCAGTCGCCGTACTGCGCGATAAGCGGACGGTCGAGACCCAGCGTGTGGCGGGCAGCGGTCAGCTGGTCCACTGTGGCGGCGGGGCCGAGCAGCCGCTGGGCCGGGTCGCCCGGTGCCAGATGCAGCAGAACGAAGGTCAGGGTGACGACGCCGAAGACCACGCCGATTGCGCGCGCCAGACCCGCCAGAAAGCCCCCGGCCATGGGGTGAATGTAGACTTGGGGGTGCCACGCCGCCGCTGGTCGATCGTTGCCGCATCCCTGCTCGCCTGCGCGAACCCCGCGGCGCGCCGCGGCGATACCGTCATCTTCGCGTCCGGTGCCGACCTGGAGAGCATCAATCCCCTGCTCACCATGCACCCGCTCGCCCACCAGGTGCAGCGCTACGTGCTGCTTACCACCCTGGTCCGCTACGATTCGGCGCTGCGGGTGGAACCATATCTCGCGAAGTCATGGTCCTGGTCGCCCGACTCGACCTCGATCACCTTCGCGCTTCACGCCGGGGTCCGATGGCACGACGGCGCGCCGACCACCGCTCATGACGTGACATGGACCCTCGACGCCGCGCGCGATCCCGCCACCGGATACCCGCGCTTTCGCGACCTGGCTTCGATCTCCGGCGTGTTGGCCCCGGACGACTCCACGGTGAGGATCGTATTCGATGGACCGCAGTCCGGCATCCCCGACGTTCTTACTGATCTCGCCATCCTGCCGGAGCACCTGTTCCGCGGAATCGCCCACGCCGACCTGCGCAGTGCTCCCTGGAATCAGGTCCCCCTCGGCAATGGTCCCTTCCGGTTCGTGTCGCATACGCCGAACCGCCGTTGGGTCTTCGACGCCGACTCGACCTTCCCGACCTCACTCGGCGGCCCACCTCGCATCCATCGCCTCGTGATCGCGGTCGTCGATGAGCCCACGACCAAACTCGCCGCCCTCACGTCCGGCGAACTGGATTTCGCGGGGATTCAGCCGGCGCACGCTTCATTCGTGCGGCGCGATCCTCAGCTCCACGTCATCGAGTATCCGCTGCTCTATACCTATTGCGTGATCTTCAACACGCGCCGGGCGCCGTTCACCGATCCCGCCGTACGGCGCGCCGTTTCGCTGGCACTCGACCGCCGCGCCATTGTCGACGGCTATCTCTTCGGATTCGCGACACCGGCCACCGGCCCGATCGCGTCCGACACCGGCGCACCGCCACCGGACATCGCGGGTGCTCGCGCGCTCCTTGCGGGCCGCCCGATCCGATTCGAGCTGTTGACTGTCGGCAGCGGCGAGGCGGCGCTGGAGCAGATGATTCAATCCCAGCTCGCCCGCGCCGGAATCACCGTGACCATCCGGCAGTTGGAGCTTGCCAGCTACCTCGATCGGGTGAATGGCCCCGGCCACGACTTCGAGGCCGCGGTCCTCGGCTTCTCTGGCGACGCCGATCACGGCGAGCTGGCGCCGCTGCTGGCGACGTCCGGCATCGACCGATCCGGCCCACCCGACACCCTGTTGCGGATATTTTCGGACTCGGTGCCCGCGGCGTTCCTCTACCATGCCCGGGGTGTGCAGGGAGCCAATCGGAGAGTGACCGGCGTTCGAATGGACTATCGCGGAGAAATGCCATCGATACTCGACTGGCGCGTGACCCGGTGACCGTCGCCGCGATCACAGTCGGTGCGTCTGCACCGGTGCGCCTCGACCTGGCGGGCGCGTGGACGGATGTGGCGCCCTTCGCCGAGCGCGAGCGCGGGCTGGTGATCAACGCCGCGATCGAGCTCCGCACCGCGGCGGAGGTGCGCGTTCCGCACACGCGGTTCGAACTCGCCTCCGACGACCTCGGCGAACGCATCGAAGTCGACCGCGTCAGCGATCTTGTCTTCGATGGATGCCTCGACCTCCACAAGGCCGCCGTTCGCCGATCCGGTGTGCCGCCGTGCGCCCTGCGCACCCGTGCGGAGGCGCCGGCCGGCTCCGGACTTGGATCGTCCGGCGCGCTCGGCGTAGCGCTCGTCGCCGCGCTCGATGCAACGAGGTGTGCCGCTCCCCCGCAATCGCCGTGCATGGCGCCGGAAGTGATCGCGGAGACGGCCTGGTCCCTCGAGACACAGGACGCCGGCATTGCCGGTGGCAAGCAGGATCAATATGCCGCGGCTATCGGCGGCTTTCAGCGCCTGGAATTCGACCAGGGCCGGGTCCGCTCCGTTGCGATCGATCTCGATCCGGCGTTCGCGTCCGAGCTCGCCGGCCACACCGTGCTGTGTTACACCGGCCGCTCCCGGTTCTCCGGCGAAACGATCGCCCGGGTGATGCGTGCGTACCGCGCCGGCGACCGTGACGTCACGGCGGCGCTTCACGCCATGGTCGACATCGCCGACCAGATGGGCGAGGCGCTTTGCGCCGGAGATATTGGCTGTGTCGGCGAACTCCTCGGCCGCAACTGGCGGGAACAACTCCGGCTCGACGCCTGCATGTGCACGCCGGAAATGGCTCGGCTCGAGCTCGCGATGACCGCCGCCGGTGCAATCGGCGGAAAAGCAGCCGGTGCCGGGACCGGCGGCTCGATGTTCTTTGTCGTTCCCGGAGCCGTTTCGCCCGCAATCACAGCCGCGCGCGAATGCGGCGCCACGATTCTCCCGGTGCGCTGGGCCATGGAAGGGGTACGGCGGTGCTGACTGCCGAGGGAATCGAAGCGCGACGCCGACTGATCGCCGGATCCGACGACCTCACTGCACTGCGGGATCGCCTTGTGGTACGCGCCGGCCCGGTCCTGGCGCAGATGCCTGTGGTGCCTCGGGTCAAGGCTCTTCTCTCGCGGGATGGCGGTGTCTGCCCCGATGATCAGACCCCGCTGATCTTCGATCCCTGGCAACCGGAACAGCATCGCTGCCCGCGCTGCGGCCGGACGTTTTCGGGCCAGCGACACCACGCGCATTGGGCCAGGGCGCAACATCTCTGGATCGCCGAGCGCGCCGCGCATCTCGCCACGATCCATGCCATGACCGGCGATGAGGCCGCCGCCAACCGTGCGCGCGACCTGCTTGGCGCGTACTATGACCTGTACCATCAACTCCCGAACAGCGACAACGTGCTCGGGCCATCACACTTGTTCTTCTCGACCTATCTGGAGTCAATCTGGGCGCTGGATTACTTCGCTGCAGCCTTCCTCCTGCGCGAATGCAACGCGCTCGGCGAGGACGAACTCGGGCGCATTGACGCCATCGCCGAAGAAGCTGCCACCATCATCGGCGAATTCAACGAGGGGATGTCGAACCGGCAGACATGGAACAGCGCCGCGCTCACCGCGCTGGCGCTCTGGTTCGGCGATGAGGAGCTCGCCGTCAGCGCCATCGAGGGGCGCACCGGACTCCTCGGCCATCTCGCCGACGGCTTCGGAAGCGACGGCATGTGGTTCGAGGGCGAGAACTACCACCTGTTCGCGATGCGTGGGTTGCTGGTCGGCATGAGCTGGGCGGCGATCGGCGGGGCCGAGGCGTTCGACGATGCCGTGGCGCGGAAGCATCTCGGCGAAGCCCTGATGGCGCCCGCCGACACATCGCTTCCGGATTTCACGTTTCCGGCGCGCAAGGATTCGCGGTACGGTGTGTCGCTGGCGCATCCCGCCTATCTCGAATGCTGGGAAGCCGGTTATGCGATTCTCGGCGACGAACGACCCGACGTCGCCGCGTGGTTGCGGGCACTCTACGCAATTCCCGCGCGGGAGGAGGCGACGTACGACGCCTGGCTGCACGATGCCGGCGAAACGTCCCCGGAACATCGCGCGCGATCCGATCTTTCATGGTGGGCGCTCCTGACCATGGGGCCGGCTCTGCCCCACACCGCCGAACCGTGGTCCGGCCGGACCCGGCTTCTGGAGCAGCAGGGGCTCGCCGTGATCCGCGATGGCTCACGCTACGTGAGCCTTGAGTGCGGCGGCAGCGCCACCGGTCACGGCCATCCCGATCGTCTCCACCTCACCCTGCATGCCGACGGCGTGCACTGGCTGCCGGATCCAGGAACCGGGTCGTACGTGAGCCGGGACCTCTTCTGGTATCGCTCGACGCTGGCGCACAATGCGCCAGCGATCGACGGTCGCGACCAGGCGGCCGAGAATGACGCCCGGTGTGCCGCGTTCGCCACCGGCGATGGGTGGAGTTGGGTCGCCGGTGAATGGGGCGATGTGATACGCGTCGTCGTGGCCGGCCCCTCCTGGATCGCCGACCTGATCCAATTCGACGCCCGCGAATCGCACCGCTTCGACGTCCCGTGGCATCTCGCTGGCGCTATCGAGGGCGAACCGGCCGGCACGTGGG
>JBOHRZ010000081.1:0-9680 GCA_050732975.1 Gemmatimonadales bacterium | reverse complement strand
AGCGGCAATACCGTGACGGCCACCAACGGCACCAATTCCACGTATGACTTCGGCAACGGCGACGAGGCAGCGACGGTGAACATCACGTTTACCAAGACGAGCTAGAGAGCGGGGAGAGCGGGAGAGCGGGAGAGCGGGAGAGCGAGGTGACAAAGGGGACGTAGGTGACGGAGGCGAGAGACGGAGGAGAGGGAGGAGAGGCGGCGCCCCGGTGCTACTTTCCGGGTGATGATCTTCCTTCCGCTTCTCCTCGCTGTTGATTCGCTGATTCGCCCCCTTGGCGCGATGCCGGCCGGCATCACTGATGGGTGGGCCGCGACGCTGCACGGCGAGCGATTCTCCTACCAGAGTGCCCATCCCACCGCCCACGCCTCGCTGCTGGTGCGGGCCGTCGACAGCACCAATTACGCGCGATGGATCACCGCACCGGTACGCGGCGGCGCGGGGGCGATGCGTCACATCGCGTTCCTCGCCGCGATGGATGTGACCGATGCGGGTCAGGCACCGGTGCGGTTCTGGATGAGCGTCAACGGCCATCGGTTCGCTCTGCCGCAACCGACCAGCTCGGCGGCGGCATGGAAGGTCGAAGGCGTCGACGGGATCACCCTCCACTTCCGCCGGCTGATGACCGACAAATACGGCGACACGCACGGGATTTTCACGCTCGACGTGCCGGCGGCGATCGCGCCCACCGGCAAACCGGTCACGCTCCAGGTACAGGGAGACAACGCCGGGCGGCAGAGCTGGTTCATCCTCTATACTGTGTCGCTGGCGCCGACTATCGCGGCGCACGGTGAACAGTTGCTGGCAAAGAGCGCTGTTCGCGCCCGGCAATCCGTCCGGCTCGATGCCTGGGATCCGTTCGATTCGGTGGATGTCGTCGTGTCGGTACACGGCGTGCCTCCGGACACGCAGCGGCTCGCGGTCGGTGCCACGACGTTCCGGATCATGGTGCCGGCGGTCCGGAAGCCGACGACGACGGCAGTCACGGTGCGCGGACGCGGTGTGGCGGTGATGTTCAACAAGCTCCCGCTCGCACCGGTGGTGCCGCGTGAGGTCTACCTCATCAATCACGCCCACCTCGACATCGGCTACACCGATGTGCAGCCGATGGTGCAGGCGAAACACGAGCGCACACTCGACAGCGCCCTCGCCGACATCCGTGCGTCGGACTCGAATCCACCCGGTGAGAGGTTCGTGTGGAACGAAGAAGGACTCTGGCCGCTGGAGCATTATCTCGTCTCGCGTCCCGCCGCGGACACGGCTCGGCTGCTCGCGGCGGTGCGCCGCGGTGACATGGCGTTGAGCGGCGTCTATGCCAACGTGCTGACGGGACTCTCGGGCGGCGAGGAACTGATCCATCTCCTCGACTATGCCCGGTTTCTCCGCCGCGTACAGCACGTTCCGGTCAGGATGGCGATGACGAGCGACGTTCCGGGGTTCACCTGGGGAATGGTGCCGGCGCTGGGAAGTCAAGGCATCCGTTACCTCTCGAGCGGACCCAACGAGGGCGACCGGATCGGGAACGTGCTCAAGGCATGGGGCGACAAGCCGTTCTGGTGGATCGGGCCGAGCGGCAGAGACTCGCTGCTGGTCATGTTCGCAGGCAAGGGCTATTCGTGGGTCTTCAACTGGCCCGCCGGGCGGCTCAGGATCGAAGACGCCAACGTGATGAGCGATTACATGGACTCGCTCACCGCGCATCATTATCCGTGGAACATCGTCCAGGTGCGCGTGGCAATCGGCGGCGACAACGGGATTCCCGATGCGCAACTCGCGGGTGAAGTCCGCGAATGGAATCGGCGCTTTGCCTCGCCGCGGCTGATCATCGCCACCCTGCCCGAGATGTTCGATTCGATGGCGGCGCGATACGGTTCGAAGCTGCCGAAGATCCGCGGTGATCTCACCGGCTTCTGGGAGGACGGCGCGGTGAGCTCGCTGCGAGAAGAGATCCTGGCGCGCCAGAGTGCCGCGCGGCTGGTCGAGGCGCAGACGGTCGCGGCGATGCGTGGCGAGATGCTGCCGGCGACAAGCATCGACTCGGCCTGGGCCGATGTGCTGCTCTGGGACGAGCACACCTGGGGCGCCGACGTCAGCATCAGCGAGCCCGATTCGCCGATGACGAAGGCGCAATGGGCGTACAAGCAGCATTTCGCGCTGGCGGCCGATTCGACGAGCCGGGACCTCCTCGATTTCGCAGCGCGTGGCCTCGCGCGCCGCGGCCTGCATTTCGCCGGTGAGCTTGCAGTTCCGGCGGGTGCGTTCGACATCATCAACACTCACGAAGTCGCCTCGCATGGCCTGGTGATGATCCCCCGTTCGCTGAGCGAGGCCGGCAACCTGTTCAAGGATGCGAACGACAACGTGCTGACCTCGCAGCGGCGAGCCGACGGCGATCTCGCGGCGGTCCGCGACCTCGCGCCCCTGGACGCAACGCGGATCGTCCCCGCGAAAGAAGGCTCGGCGGTCGTGGGCGCCGGACCGACGCTCACGCCGGCGCAGGCAGCGGGCGACTCGCTCTGGAATGGTCTGGTGGTGGTGCACGTCGACACAATGACCGGCGCGATCGCAAGTGTTCGCTGGCGCGGGCACGAACTGGTTGACCGGACCCGCGGCGGGTGGGGGCGGTATCGCTACGTGGCGGGGCGCGACACCAGCAAGGCGCAGGACGCCGGCAACACCGTCATCACGGTGCTCGATGCGGGACCGCTGGTGGCAACGCTGCGGGTCGTCAGCGACGCGCCGGGCGCGCAATCGCTGAGGCGCGAAATCAGCCTCGAGGCCGGCAGCGACGCGATCGAGATCACGACCCATCTCGACAAGAAATCGGTGCGGACCAAGGAAGCGGTACATATCGCCTTCCCGCTCAACGTTCCCCATGGCACGGTGCGAATGGAACAGGCGTGGGCGATCGTGCGCCCCGACATCGACCAGGCGGATGGCGCCAACCGCAATCTCTATCCGGTGCAGCGCTGGCTCGACGCCAGCAACGCCGACTTCGGCGTGACCATCGTGACGCCCGATCTGCCGCTCTGGGAATTGAACGGATTGACCGCCGAGGCATTCGACCAGCCGGAAGGACGGCAGGTGTGGCTCAGGCACTCGCTTCCCGGGACCGAGCTGATCGCCTACGCGATGAGCAATTACTGGCACACCAACTACAAGGCCGACCAGCCGGGGCCGGTGACGTTCCGCGTGGTGCTGGTGCCGCACGGTCCGTTCGACGCGGTAGCGGCGACGCGGACGGCGATGGCGGTGACGGAGCCGCCGATCTTCGCGTCCGCATCCGGACCCGACTCAAGCGGGCCGCTGCTGCAACTGAGCAGCGACCGGATCATTGTTTCGAGCGTCTCACCGATCCCGGACAGCGCCGGGTGGATGGTGCGGCTCTGGAATCCCGACACTGTCGCGCATTCGACGACATTGCGCTGGCGGAAGAGCAGCGGCGTCAATGGCGCGATCGAGGTGCCGGCGATGGGATTCAAGACGGTGAGAGTAGCGCCGGTCGGCGCGCGGTAGCATCTTTTCGCACCGTGACAACCCTGCAGCCTCGGCTCCAGAACGCCCTTTCCGGGCGTTATACGATCGAAACGCAGCTTGGCGAGGGCGGAATGGCCGTGGTCTTTCTCGCCCACGACCTCCGCCACGACCGGTCGGTGGCGGTCAAGGTGCTCCGCCCCGAAATCTCGGCGGAGATCGGCGCCGACCGCTTTGCGCGGGAGATCCGCATGGCGGCGCGGCTCACGCATCCGCATATCCTGCCGGTCTTCGATTCGGGCGAGGCCGAGGGACTGCTCTTCTACGTCATGCCGAACATGGCGGGCCAGTCGCTGCGCGAGCGGATGACGGGCGGGAGGATGCTCCCGATTGACGAGGCGCTGCGGATCACCCGCGAGGTAGCGTCGGCGCTCGACTACGCCCACCGCCAGGGCGTGATTCATCGCGACATCAAGCCCGAAAACATCCTGATGCACGACGGCGCGGCTCTGGTCGCCGATTTCGGGATCGGGAAGGTGGTGAGCGGCACCGGCGGATCGATCACCCAGACCGGCCTCGCCCTGGGCACGCCGGCGTACATGAGCCCGGAACAGGCGTCGGCCGATTCGTCGGTCGACGGCCGTAGCGATCTGTATTCATTGGGATGCGTGCTCTACGAAATGCTCACTGGCGAACAGCCGTTCACCGGACCCAACGCGCAGGCGATCATCACCAAGCGTTTCCTGGCGCCGGTGCCGCAGGTGCGAGCGATGCGCGACATCCCCGAACAGCTCGACCAGGTGATCACCCGGTCGATGGCCCGCACCCCGGTCGACCGCTACAACACCACCGGCGAGTTCGCCGAAGCGCTGCTGCATGTGCAGCAGGCGGTGCACACGCCGTCGAGCACCACGCCGGTGGGGACGGTGGCGCCGGAGAAGTCGATCGTGGTGCTGCCGCTCGCCAACATGAGCGCCGATCCGGAGAACGAGTACTTCAGCGACGGAATGACCGAGGAGATCATCAACGCGCTGGCCACCATACCCGGATTGCAGGTCGCGTCACGCACCTCCTCGTTCGCGTTCAAGGGAAAGTCGGTCGACATCCAGGACGTCGGCAAGCGGCTCGGCGTGTCGTCGGTGCTGGAGGGAAGCGTCCGCAAGATCGGCAACCGCATCCGGATCGCGGCGCAACTGGTGAGCGTCGCCAACGGGTACCAGCTCTGGTCGCAGACGTTCGACCGCCACCTGGAGGACGTCTTCGCGATCCAGGACGAGATTTCCCGGGCGATCGCCGACGCGCTCAAGATCAAGCTGATGGGTGTGCAGCAGGAGCCGCTGGTCAAGCCGGCGACGGAGAACCTCGAGGCGTACACCCTCTACCTCAAGGGACGCTTCTTCGTCAATCGCCTGGCCGAGCACGACCTCCACAAGGCGCAATCGCTCTTCGAGCAGGCGCTGGACGCCGATCCGGGCTACGCGCGAGCCTATTCGGGGATCGCCGACTGCTGGTGCAACCTGGCCGACGACTGGGTGGCGCCGGAAGTGGCCTATCCCAAGGGGAAATCGGCGGCGCAGCGCGCCATTCAGCTCGAGCCGACGCTGAGTGAAGCCCACACCTCGATCGGCAAGGTGCTCTGCTGGTATGAGTGGGATTTCGTCGGCGCGTCGAGTGCGCTCGCCAAGGCGGTGGAATACAATCCCAACTATGCCGAGGCGCATTTCGTGTATGGGAGCACGCTGCCGGCGGTGGGGCGACTGGTCGAGGCGATCGACGAGATGCGCAAGGCGCTGGTTCTCGATCCGCTCTCCGCCCACAATTCCCGCTGGCTGTCGCGTTTCCTCCTCTACGCCGAGCGGTACGAGGCGGCAATCGACCAGAGCCACAAGACGCTGGAGATCGAGCCGAGCTATTTCCAGGCATACCTTGATGTCGGCGCCGCCGAGCTGGCGCGCGGGAATACCGAGGCGGCGCTCGACGCGTTCCGGAAGGGACAGTCACTTGCCACAGCGGTTCGCTCGTACGACGCGATGATCGTGCGGCCGCTGGTCGCGCTGGGCGAAGCCGAAGAGGCCAACGCGATCATGGAACGGCTGGAGAGCCAGGCGAAGACCGAATACCTGCGGTCGGAAGTGCTGGCCATGGGGCACGCGGCACTGGGGGACCTCGACAAGGCGTTTGCGGCGCTGGAGCGTGCGTACGACGCGCACTCGGCCGGGCTGATCTATCTGCACCTGGATCCGGGCTATGGTCCGCTGCGAGGCGATCCACGATTCGCGGCGCTGGTGAAGAAGATTGGACTGAAATGAGCCATACCTCCCCTTCCCCCACAGGATCGGCGTGGCGGCGCGGCCCATCGTAGTCGGGAGTAGCTTCGGAATCGTCCCGACCGGTCGAGCCGCTCCGTTGTCCATTCCGTATCCGCCCATCCATCCCGAGATCTTCCGCATCGGACCGTTCGCGATCCGGTGGTACGGTCTCATGTACGTTGTCGGCTACCTCGTCGGCGGGAAGATCGTGGAGCGGCGGGCCGAGCGCGGGCTGATCCGGATTTCGAAGGCCGATGTCGGCGTCTTCCTCGGCTACCTGATGATCGGCATGCTGATCGGGGCTCGGCTGCTGTACGCCATCGTCTACGAGCCCGGCCATTACCTGCACCAGCCGCTGGAGTTCCTGGCCCTCTGGCACGGCGGCCTGTCGTTCCACGGAGCGCTGATCGGCATGACAGTGGCGGCGGCCCTGTTCGCCCACCGCCGCGCGCTCCCGTTCCTGGTCGTGGGCGACACCCTCGCCCTGGCCGGTACGCCGGGCCTCTTCTTCGGGCGAATGGGAAACTTCTTCAACGCGGAACTGTACGGGCGTCCAACGCACCTGCCCTGGGCGATGATCTTCCCGACCGATCCTTTACACCTGCCGCGGCATCCGTCACAACTGTACGAAGCCATCGGAGAAGGAATCATTCTCGCGGTCTTTCTCTTCTGGCTGGAGCGGCGATCTCTGCGGCGGGGCTGGTATCGTCCCGGTGTGCTGTCGGCCGCATTCCTCATGGGTTACGGCGTGATCCGATTCCTGATCGAGTTCACCCGCCAGCCCGATCCGCAGCTCGGTTTCGTGCTGGGTCCATTCAGCGCGGGCCAACTCCTGTGCACGGCGATGATCATTGCCGGAGCGGGGTTGGCGATATACGTCGCCAGAGAAGGAGAGAAGAAGGGAAGGAGGGAAGGAGAGAATGCTGTCCTGAGCGAAGGCGGGGGATGATCAAGAACGCGTGGAACGGGCGGGCAGGCCGGCCGATGGCGACTGCCGTCGGGTACGCGCTTGCGGTGCTGATCGCCGCGTGCAGCGCCCAGCGCCCGGCCAACTACACGCTGGTCCGGTCGTTTCCGCATGACGATCAGGCGTTTACCGAGGGGCTGGTCTACGCCGGCGGCAGGTTGTACGAGAGCGTCGGGCTCTACGGGCAGTCACAGCTCCGGCGCGTGGATCTCGCCACGGGGCGGGTGCTGGCGGCAGTGCCGCTGGCGGCGAACCGGTTCGGCGAGGGGTTGGCGCTGCTCGACGGGAAGCTCTTCCAACTGACCTGGAAGAGCGGAACCGGCTATGTCTATGATGCCGGGTTCCTGACCCGGGTCGACTCGTTCCGGTTTGCCGGCGAGGGATGGGGCCTCACGACCGACGGCACCTCCTTGATCATGACCAACGGCAGCAGCGAACTTCGGTTCATCGATCCCCGGACATTCGCGATCACTCGAACGCTCACGGTCACGTCGAACAGTCTTCTGGTCCAGGCGCTGAACGAGCTGGAGTACGTTCGCGGAACGCTGTACGCCAACGTGTATCAGACCACGTCGATTGTCCGGATCGATCCGCAATCAGGAGTCGTGCTTCAGTGGATCGACCTGTCCGGACTTGTGCCGAAGGCAGTCCGGGGATCGAACGAGAACGTCCTCAACGGGATCGCCTTCGATTCTGCCAGCGGCGACCTCCTCGTAACGGGAAAACGTTGGCCGAGGCTGTTCGAGATCCGGACCAAGCAACGATGAGACTTCCTTACGTCGGCTGTGCCGTCTGGCTCCCCACGGGGCATTCCGTGCAGCTGCACACTTCCGGATGTCCGCACACCGGACAGATGTACAAATCGGCGACGAGATCGGCCGTTTCGCGCAACGTCTTCGCGAGCCGCAGCGATTCGGAGCGGGTGAGCCGCGTATTGGCGCATGCGCTTGCCACCTGTGACAGGGTGGCCGCGACCCGGTTGACGCGCCACAGACGGTGCGCGGGCGGGTCGAATAGCGTGGTCATGAGAACCTCTTCGAAGTTGCCTGCACTGGTGAATACGCAGCAGTGCGGCGGCAGGCAATGCCCGGACGCAAACCTTCATCGCGATCTCATGGCGGCTTCATGAAGAGGCGAGAGAGTAGCCAGAAAAGGAGAGAAGGAGGGAAGGAGAGTATGAGGCACGTCGCGGAGTGGGGGTCGGTACTGATGGCCGCCGTTGTGTCGACTGGCCACGCACAGGCGGTCCCGCATCTGTCGGCAACGCGTGACCTCGACATCGACGCGGCGAGTGCGGATCTCAGCCGCACGAGCTGGATGACGGTATCGCGAAGCGGCGATATCCTCGTCGCCCAGATGGACGATGGCGTCATCAAGGTGTTCTCGCCGGCCGGCCAGAGCCGCACGATCGGCCACAAGGGCGGCGGTCCCGGCGAGTTTGCCCGGCTGACCCGGCTGGGCTGGATTGGCGATACGCTGTGGACGCTCGACCCGGCGAATAACCGGATCACCTTCTTCGGACCCGATTACAAGCTGCTCCGGACCATCCCCGAACCGGTCGGTATCCAGCAACGGGACGGCAGCGGGCGCCTGGTTGACACCGGCATCGAAGCGTACATCCAGGCGGTGATCGCGCCGGGTGACCTTCGCGCCGTCATCCCCATCACGCACCCGAAGGCGCCCTGGGAGAACGGCATCGACTCGGGATCGAGCCTGCTCGCCCGAATCAATCGCGATGGCGTGTACAAGAGCCGCATCGCGGTCGAGCCTCCAGAGCCGGCCTGTCACAAGCGATTCGAGGCGACCAAGGGAACCGCGGAGTTCCTGGTGCCATTCTGCGCGATCGAGGTCAGCACGGACTGGGACGGGTCCGGACCGGTCGCCGTCGCGACACCGCTGATCGCCGGACGAACGACAGGCTACGACATCGAGCTGATCGATGAGTCCGGCCGGTCGGTCTTCAAACGCAGCACGACGACCGTACCGGTGATGATTCCGAAGAGCAAGAGCGATAGCGCCAACGCGGCCCACAACAAATGGGTCGCGCGTCTGTCGCCGGGGCTGCGCTCAGCGGCGCCATCATACCAGACGCCCCGTATCTACCCAGCGGTCCGCCGGGTACTCGTCGGCCGCGATCATTCCGTCTGGGTCGAGGAGCGGAATGCCGCCCCGGGTCACACCTGGCGCGTCTTCGATCCGACAGGGATGGTGAAAGGAACCCTGCAGCTTCCGGAGAACGTCTCGCTGCAGGCGGCGCAACTCGGCACAGTATGGGGTTTCGAGACCGACGAAGATGGCCTGCAAGGTGTCGTGCGCTACCGCGTGACGCGGTAACGCGACCTATTCGTCATCATCCTCGTCGAAACCGAATGAGTCGCTCTCGAAGTCTTCGTCTTCGAGGTCTTCATCCTCCTCGTCGAAGCCTTCCTCGTCGTCCTCATCGAAGTCTTCGTCCGCTTCCTCATCGAAGCCGAAAGAGTCTCTCTCGAATTTCTCTTCCTCTTCGTCCTCGTAGAACCGCCGCCGCATTTCTGCGGTCTGCAACCCGGCCTCGAGCGACGTACCCCACGCCGACATGATCCCCTCCACGGTTCCGACTCCGACCCCGGTCCCTCCAAAGGCCAAAAAGCGCCCCCCGGGCGTATCTGTCAAGATGCGTCGGCGACGCGGTTCGCCGCCCGCTGGGCCTTGCGCCGGTCTGTCGCGGCGAGGACCCGCTTCCGGAGCCGGATATTCGCGGGGGTGACCTCGATCAGCTCGTCCTCTTCGATGTACTCCAGTGCATACTCCAGGGTGATCTCCCGCGGCGGCTCCAGCAGGATGTGGTCGTCGGACGCCGTGGTCCGCATGTTGGTCAGCTTCTTTTCCTTGCCCACGTTGACGTCCATGTCGCCGGGGCGAACGCTCTCGCCCACGATCATCCCCTC
>JBOHRZ010000080.1:0-9698 GCA_050732975.1 Gemmatimonadales bacterium | reverse complement strand
GAACACGACCACCGCGGCGGCAAGCAACAGGTAGCCCACCGCCCGAGTTGCGGCGACAATGGCGGTCGCATCGGCCAGTGCGGCCCGGAACGCGAGTCCGATCAAGAGGCCGGCGAGCGCCGCGGCCACCACGGCGGGGAGTCCCTCGATCACCCGGCGCACGCGCCAGTGACGGCGGATGCCGCGGATCGCCGCCAGCAACTCAGCGTCGGCGTCGCGGCCCGACGGCGCTTCTGTCATGACCGGGTCCCTTGGGCGGCGACCCCGGCAACCTTCGTGGCTGTGGCGCGCCACCCTCGACTTGTCATCACCGTTTCGACGACCAGCGCCGCGACGGCGAGCACCAGGAGGGTGCGCCACAGGCGCTGGCGGCGCTCCGCATCCTGCAGGGACGCCAGGGTAGACGCCAGCGTCGTGGTGCTGTCGCTGTGCACACCGACCACGATCTCCGCCGGGGCGATGGCGCGGAGATCCGACTCGGTGGACGGCGAATTCACGGCAACTTCGGCGAGCGGGTCACCCGACGCGCGGCCGTCATATATGGTATAGAAACCCCGGTCGCCGAGCGTGATGGCATCGTTCCTCCGGCCCGGATCGGGCCGCAGCAGCTTTCCGGACGGGGCCCGGATCACCGGCGTCCGGGCCGTGGCGGGGACCAACCACCCCTCTCCCGCGGCGAGGGAGAGCGGCGCGTTCGCGGCTCCTGCCGCATAGATCACCAGCTGGCGCACGAACGGAAGGTACGCCGGTTGCAGCGGAAAGTCCCCGGATGTTGCATCGAGCGGCAGTGCAACCTCCAGCCAGCGCCCCGCCCCGTCCTGCCGCTCGACCAACGCCGGTAATCCGTCGTCGAATCTGGCGATCACCTGCGCGCCATCCGCCGACGTGAGCCGCGGGTAGCGATAGAATCTGGCACTGCCGAGCGGTGCCCCCGCCGCGCCACGGAACGCCGCGAAGACAGGATGGTCGAGCGAGACATCGCCGAGTACACCACCGCCATCGCCGGTGCGATCGACCATGCCTCGAGCTGTCGCCGGGAGCGATGCGCTGCCGGCCCTGTTCGCCATACGGGGACCGATCACGGTGATCACGCCCCCGCCGTTGTGCACCCAGGTGGCGAGTGTCTCTCCGGCCCTGCCGCCGGGCACCGGCGCGTCGTAGTAAATGATCGCAATGGCATCGCGTAGGGTTGCGGCGTCGATGGCCGACGGATTGCGGCGCTCGACAGTCAGTTGGGGATCGCCGCCGGCTTCGAGCGCACGTTCCAGATACAGCGTCTCGTCAGGCCGAACGTCGGACGGGATGGCCAGCACCACCCGCCGCACCAACCCCGCCGGCACCACGACGCGGAAGGAATCGTCCGCCGAGAGCGAGTCGGGATCGATCGACATCACCACTCGCGCCGACCCGACCGGTGCGGGTACCGGATCGAACGCTACGGTCGTCACGCCATGATCGGGCAGCGTTGCATCGCGGGATGCGGCCGTCCGGCCGTTGATCGCCATCGTGACGCGAGTGTGTCTTGGCGCGGCAAGGGCCGCCGAAACGATGTCAGCCGACACGGCGATCCGGCTGCGGCCGCCGCTGTCGCCGCCCAGGCGTCGAACGTGAAGCGCCGCGATTGCAGCATCGGGGTGCCCACCGTGAGAGGCGCTCACCGCTCGGAGGGTGACGCCGGGCGGCAGCGTCAGGCCAGCGAGCCCCGCCGCGCCCGAACGCTGTAGATCGCTCACGACCACGATTTCGCCGCCGGTCTGGTCGGCTTCCTTGAGCAGCAGCTCGCGGGCGGCGCGAATCCCCGACCCGAAATGCGTCCCCCGGCTTCCTGGAGCGATCCGCGTGATCGCGGCACGCGCGGCGGCGAAATCGTTCGTCAATGGCTGTTCGACGGAAGCTTCGTCGTCGAAGGCGACAACGGCGACCCGGTCACCGGCCGCCAGCACGTCGACGATCGCGCGCGCCGAGTCCTGCGCCGCCGGCCATACCGCGCGATGACTCATGCTCATCGAGCGGTCGAGTACCACGACGACTCGCCGGCTGCCGCGCGCCACAGCGCCTTGTCGCGGACGCACCACCGGCCGCGCGAACGCCAGCACGGCGAGCGTCACTATCGCGGCGCGGATCAGCAGCAGCGGCAGGTCGGTGATCCGCCGCCGCCGCGCCGTCGTGATCGACACCTGCTGCAGGAACATCAGTGATGGGAAGCGCATTGGCCGTTCGCGCTCGCGGCGGCGCAGGTGCACCACGAGCGGAATTACCAGCGCCGCCAGTCCGGCCAGAACCGCGGGAACCAGAAACAGCAACGGCATCAGCGCGCCCGGCTGCCCATGAGGCGGCGGTCGAGAAAGGTGCGGAGCGACGCATCGAGCGGCTGATCGGTCTCCACCGCGAAGTAGTCGATCCCCTCGCCGCTCAGCTCGCGCAGCAGGTCGCGGCGGTGCCTGGAAAAGATCTCCTGATACTCGCTCCGCAGATCGTCGGGACGGAGCGGCATCCGGATCGACGTCTCGGCATCCTCGAAATTCGCCGGCGCGCTCCAGGGGAGATCGCGCTCGGCCGCGTCGATCACATGGAAGACGACCACGTCCTGCCCACGGGCGCGAATGCCGCCGAGCGCTCGCCGCAGGGTCGCCGGATCTTCGTAGCAGTCCGACACCAGCACCGCGATGCCGGAGCGCATCGTCATATTCGCCACCCGGTCCAGCACCGCCGGAATCCGGCCCGCACCATGGGGGCGCACCCGGCCGATGGTGTGCAGCAGCAATTGCAGATGGCGCGTCGACGGCGGCACGACGTCGAGCACGTCATCGGACATCGTCACCAGACCGACACGATCGCCCTGCCGCTGCGCCAGCCAGGCGAGCGACGCCGTGAGAAAGCGGGCATAGTCGAACTTGGTGTAGCCGGTGCTGCCGAAATCCATCGACGCCGACGCGTCGAGCGCGAAGATCACGTCGGCATTGGTATCGGCTTCGTAGGTCTTGAGATAGAACCGATCGGTCCGTCCGTAGACCCGCCAGTCGATGCGCCGAAGGTCGTCGCCGGGCTGGTACGGACGGTGTTCCGCGAAGTCGATCGACAATCCCGCCCGCGACGAGCGGTGCAATCCGTGCAGAAACCCGTCAACGACCGTCCGCGCCAGGAGCACCAGGTCGCCGACCTGCGCCAGCACGCGCGGATCGATGAAGGTCTCGGGCGCGGCGGCCGCAGGCACTAGATCCCCGACTTCGGAACCGGGACCGTATCGAGCAGGCGGTCGATGATCCGGTCGGTGGTCATCCGCTCCGATTGCGCCTGGAAATTCCTGAGCAGACGGTGGCGCATGACCGGCTGCGCCAGCGCGCGGATGTCGTCGAACGTCACGTGCGACCTGCCGTGCAGCAGCGCGCGGGCCTTGCCGCCGAGAATCAGCGCCTGCGCCGCGCGCACGCTGGCGCCGTAGGCAAGCCACTGCTGCACGAAGTCGGCGGCGCCGTCGCCCGGACGGCTGCCGCGCACCAGGTGCACCGCGTACCGGACGACCGCGTCGGCCACCGGGACCCGGCGCACCAGATGCTGGAATGCGAGAATCTCCTCGCGGGTCACCACCGGCACGATCGCTTCCGGCGGCACCGTTGTTGTGGAGCGGACGATGGCGACCTCATCTTCTTCGGGAGAGTATTCCATCACCACCTCGAACATGAAGCGGTCGAGCTGCGCTTCGGGAAGCGGATAGGTGCCTTCCAGTTCGATCGGGTTCTGGGTGGCGAAGACGAAGAACGGCGGCTCCAATTCGTAGGTCTTCCCCTGCACCGTCACGCGCTTCTCCTGCATCGCCTCCAGCAGCGCTGCCTGCGTCTTGGGCGGCGTGCGGTTGATTTCGTCGGCCAGCACCACGTTGGCGAAGATCGGTCCCGCCAGAAACGACAGCCGCCGGTGCCCGGTCGCCGGATCGTCCTGGATCATGTCGGTGCCGGTGACATCCGATGGCATCAGGTCGGGCGTGAACTGGATCCGCGAGAACGTCAGGTCGAGCGCGCGGGCCAGGGAATGGATCAGCAGCGTCTTGGCGAGGCCCGGCACGCCGACCACAAGACAGTTGCCGCCGCCGAACAATGCGATCAACGCCTGCTCGACGACGGCCTCCTGGCCCACGATGATCTTGCGCAGCTCAGTGGCGATCCGGCCGCTGGCCGCATGCAGCCGTTCGGCGAGGGCGGCATCGTCGATCCGGTCGAGGCCGGGCGGTGGGGAGGTCAGCGTCACGCGAAATCCTTTCCGATCATGGAGGGCTGCCCTGCAATTGCAACAGGAGGGTCTGCGCCTTTTCGAACGCCGGCGCCTGCTCGAGAACATCCAGAATCTCGCGGCGCGCCGCAGCGGTGTCACCTGCGCGATAGAGAGTCCGTGCCAATTGGTAACGCGCTTCCAGCGAGTCCGCCGGGAAGAGATCGACCACCGCCCGGCGCTCGCGCACCGCGGTCGCCATTTGCCCAAGCTTCTCCGCAAGATCCGCCGTGCGGGCGTGGAGCGCCGCGTCGTACGGTGCGATCCACTGGCAGCGCTCCAGGGCGTCGAGTGCGCCGGCGGAGTCGCCGCGCTCCAGCCGTACGGTCGCGTCGAGCTGATTGGCGTCGAGCGCGGTTTCGTCGTGCATGGTGACCGTGCGCAACTCAGCTCCGGCGCTGTCGAGGCGCCCGATCCCCTTGTAATACTGCGCCAGCAGCCATGCGGGGCCGTCGGTCGAACCGTCCTCGGGAAAAATCCCTTCGGCGCGTTCCAGTAGCGCCCGTCCTGAGTCGGCGGCGCCGGAGTTCAACATCCGCGTTCCGGAGTCGACGAGGGTCACATACTGACCGGCGAGTGGATGGCGGCCGTCGGAGGAATCGATCGCGGCCAGTGGCCCGGCGTAGCGGGCGCGCACCCACGCGTCGAACTGCTGATCGAACTCGGCCGGGGTGGTGTGCAGCACGCTTGCCAGCACCGCCGGTGTGTCGAGTCCCCCGCCCCAGCCATCGAGCATCGCGCGAATGGCGGCGATGCCATGCTGCGTCTCGATCATCTCGCAGACGAGCGACGCCTGGTAATAGGCGAGACCGATCTCGGCCGGAAAATCCGGGCGGACCATCCCCTCGTTGATCTCCGTGGCGGCAGGCAGCGCACCGCCCTTGAAGGTCGCGATGAACTCGGGCGATACGCTCTCGCCCCAACCATGGCCGGCGCGACGCTCTTCGAGCACCGACAGCCCTTCGGAGAACCAGCGCGGCATCCGGAACTTCGAGCGCCCCAGCGTGAAGGTGTGGGTCAGCTCGTGCAGTGCGGTCGATCCGTAGTTGAGCTCGCCGACGTCGCGAGCGCGCGGCGAGTCGAGGAGGATCACCGGACCAAACGACACTCCCAGCGCATCGAGGCCGGTCAGGCCGGTGGTGCGCACCGAAAAGTCAGCGTGCCGGCCGTACACCTCGATCCGGATCGGCGCGGGCGGCCGGTACTGATAGCGGGCGGCAAGAGCATCGTACGCCGAATCGAGCAGCGGCCCGAGATAGAGCGCCAGATACGCTGCCTCGTCCGGCGCCGCCACGAACTGGAACCGGTCCGTGGCGACCGTGGTGAACTTCTGCTGCGCGTCGAGCAGGTCGAGGGTGTTCTTGTGCCAGAGGTTGTACGGATCGAGCGTGAATGACCGGTCCAGGTCGGCGCGGCCCCGCACGATTTCGCCGGTACGCAGTTCGTTCTCCCCGAGAGCGCCGAACGCGCGCGCCGAGGTGCTGTCGGTTGCCACGGCCTGCCGCGCAAGCACGATGGCTTCCGCGTACCGTCGTTCGCGCGCGGCGGCGTCCGACAGTTCCGACAGGAAGGTTGCGCCGTGCGGTTCGGCGGCCGCCGCGGCCGCGCGTGCCCGATGCAGCGTCGTCGAGTCGCCGCGCATCCAGGCGATCGCTCCGAGGATCGCCCACGCCTCGACCGATGTGGAATCGACAGCCAGCGCGCGTCCCGCGTCCGCGCCGGCCGAATCGAATGCGTCGGCTCCAAGATGCAGTTGGGCGAGGAGAACCAGCGCCGGCGTAAGGGTCGGATCGCGCGCCAGACTGCGGCGCACGGCGTCGGTCGCTTCCGGATTCCCCTCGAACGCATCGGCGCGCGCCAGCCCGAGCAGCGCCCGCGGCTGATCGGGCACGCGCCGCAGGACCGCGCGGTAACTCTCCCGCGCGTCCGGCATGTTGTACTTGTCGAGCAGCAGGTCGGCGGCCCGGATCTGCGCGTCGATGTCGGCGCTGTCGCCCGCGGTCGCGGCATCGAACGCCCGCAGTGCGTCGTGGAACGCCTGCGGATCCCAGCGCCCGAGGACCGCGAAGGCGCGCCCTGCGGCGACAAGATCGCGCGGACGCCAGGTCGCGGCGTCGTGCGAGTAGGCATCAATCACTTGTGTGGCCATCGCGACGGCGGAATCCCGCTCGCCCCGCCGGGACGCGAGTTCGGCGCGTCCGGCGAGCGCGCTGCGATACCGCGGCGCCTGCTGCCCGATCGCGCCTCGGTACACCGAATCCGCGGCCTCGAGTTGCCCACGCATCACCAGCACGTCGCCGAGAAGCACCGCGGTCGTTGCGCCGCCGGCGCGTGCCGCACTCTCCGCCTCGGCGAGCCGTCCCGAGTCGACGAGCTGCCGTACCCGCACCGTGTCCGGCGCCTGAGCCGCAAGGGCCGCGGGGACCAGCGTAACCGCCAGCCACCGGATCACGGCGGCGCCGTCCGGCGCAGCGAGTCGATGGTGCGCGTCTTCCGCGCGACGAGCAGCAGCAGGCGCTCGAGCTCACGCTGATAGGATGTTGAATCCATCGTCGCCTTGATATGCCGCAATGAATCGACCTGCCCTTCGAGTGTCCGCCGCTCGCCCACCAGCGCGATCACCCGCGGATCCGCGCTGGTCGCGGCACCGCCGAACCCGATGCGCGATGCAATCCCGCTCGAATCGATCATCACCGCGTGCTCGGTCTGCAGGCGCCTGGTCTCGTCGTACTCCCGTGCCACTTCGGCGCGCGCCGCGTCGAACGCCTCGGCCACGCTCACCGTGCCGTCCTTATTGGCGTCGGCCGCGGTGCCGGTGAGCGCCGCGGCAAAGGCGTCACCGAAAATCGTCGCGTTGCGTTCGAGCGCCGTGCGGGTCGCGGTGATGATCACCCGCCCTGGCCCGGCAAGTACCGGACCGAAGTCACCGCTGGCGTTGCTGGCGTCGACGAAGACCACGCTACCCTGCTGCAATGAAGCCAGCCACCCGGCGAAATCCCGCGCCACCGGATCGGGTCCCGGTACGTTGAGCGCGGACTGGTCCAGTTCGCCACTGCCGTGCCCGATCAGGAGCACGAACGTGACGTCGCCCGAACGGGTCCGTGACGCGAACGAAGCGAAGGCACCGGCGATACCCTGCTTCGTCGAGCGACCAGTGACCCGCGGGTCCGCGGTGGAATCTTCCGCGAGGTAGAGGAGATTCGAGTCGGCGACGTGCCACCTGGCGCGCGCCGCGTCGAAGATGGTGTCCGCGATCGCCCTGAACTGTGTCACATACAGCGGTTCGGCAGAAAGGCCGCTCACAATCAGGACGCGCAGGGCACCGCCTGGAGCCGCCTGAGCCCCCGGAGCCTCCTGCGCGGCCATCGCGGGCGCCAGCGCGAAGACCGCCGAGCCGGCGAGCGCGGCTATGCGAGCCCGCACCACCGCCGGTACCCCCAATCCGCCGCGAGAAGTCCGATCAGCAGCAGGAGCACCGCCGGCATGTCCCACAGATCCCGCGATTCGTGCGCGGTGATTCCGCTCTCGGTAATGTTGACGTCTTCCGGCAGGCTGGTGAGCGCGTTGAGCGGGTAGTATCTGCCGCCGGTTTCGGAGGCGATCCGCTGCAGCAGCGGAGTGCGCTGCTCGGCGTGATCCATGTCGGCCCCGCGCGGATCGACGGCCAGTTCTGCCTCGGCCGAACGCAGCGTGTCCGTTCCCTGCACCGCGGTGACCGTGTAGCGATATGCCCCGCTGTCGGTCGCGGCGAACGTCGCGCTGTAGCTGCCGTCGTCGCGCAACGCCCAGTCCAGCGGAATCCGCACCATCTCCCCCTGCGGAGTCGTCACGTCAGCGGTCACCGCGGCGCCATTGGCGGGATTGTAGACTGAATCCACCACTCGGGCGCGCAGGGTCACGGCGTCGCCGGGCGCCGGATGCTGCGGCGTTGCGGCGAGGTCGATGCGATCCGGTACCTGGTCAAGCGACCAGCGGACCAACTGGCGCCAGAACGTTTCGTACTTGTGGTCGTCGAGAGGTGTGGCGGGATTCATCTTCCAGAGCCAGGTGTCCTGCACGCCGAGCACCAGCGACTCGCCACGTCCGTAGCGCTGCAGCGCCAGCACCGGCTGCGTCGCGCCGCGCGGCAGCGGATGTCCCACGAGGAGTGTTTCGGCGCCGGCGCGCATCTCGCCGAGGTGGTTCACCGATGTCACCGGCGGGAGGGAGTCCCACCGCGCGACATTGGTCGCCGGATCGGGACCGAGTTGCAATGCGGGATGTGTGAGGCCCAGCGCGGTGGGCTGCACCTTGAGCGAGATGGTCGCGGTGTCAGACGACGCGCGGCCGTCGCTTTCCAGGGTGAATGGCAGCACGTCGGCGACCGGGGTCCCTGCGTAGCCACCGGCGTCCAGCGCGTCGCGACCGCCCAGGGCGATGAGCGCGCCGCCGCGCTTGTCGACGAAATCGGCGATCATCCGCAGCTGGTCGCCCGTGAAGAACGATGCTTCGACATCGCCCAGGATCAACGCGCGATAGCGGAAGAGATCCTCGCGCCGGGTCGGGAATCCGCCCAGGAGATCGAGCGAATCGGCGACATTGATCCGCAGGAACTTGCCGCGGGCGCTCCGCAGCAGGCCGACCAGCCGCACGCTGCTGTCGCCGTCGAAAGCTCGGCGCAGAAAGCCGAACTCGAAGCGCGGTTGCCCCTCGAAGTACAACACCTGCTCCATCGCGGGGCGCACCCGGAGCACCGCCTCTGTCCGGTTGTTCTCCGTGATCAGTTCGTTGGCGAGCGGAGCAATCCGTACCGTGATGAGGTGATTTCCCGCGACGAGCGGCGGAATCCGCACCGGCACCTCGATCAACTCGCGTCCGGCGGGCAGATCGACCGGTTGCCGCGCCACGATCCGGCCGTCCGCTTCAACGGTGAGCGAGGTGGTGTCGCCGCGTACGCCGCGCGCGCCGATCGCCACCTGCGCCAGAACACCCGACCCGGCGAGCGTCGTCGCCGGCAGCGCCAGCCGGTCGATGAAGATGTCGCGGGCAAACCGCTCTGCGCCGACTCCCACGGTGTAGACGGGAATGTGCCGCGCCCGCAGCGCCAGCAGTGCCGCATCCATGTCGCCGTCAGCGTTGTCGGCTCCGTCGGTGACCACAATCAGGCCGGCTACCGGTGCGTCGGCCAGTTCCTGGGATGCGCCGCGCAGCGCGCCGGCGAGATCGGTGCGGGGCGCGGCGGCCGTCAGGCCATCGACACCCGTCGCCGGAGTAACAGCACCGCCGAACCGGAAATACCTGAGGGCGAACCTGCCCGCCAGGGCGCGCATCAGCGCCGTCGAATCGGCAAAGGTCCGCTCGACGGCGGCAACACGCTGCTCCGAGCCGACGTCGCGGATCCGCATGCTCCGCGAATCGTCCAGGACGACCCCCAGCACGTTGCGCTGCGGCAC
>JBOHRZ010000079.1:0-9723 GCA_050732975.1 Gemmatimonadales bacterium | reverse complement strand
GCGGCAGGTGTTTGGCGGCAAGGGCCGCGTGCAACGGGGTATTGGCCATGTCGTTCCGGGCGATGCGCCGGGGGTCGGCGCCGTGAGTGAGCAGTTGGCGGGCGGCGCCTGCCGCACCGAAGAATGCAGCGAGGTGCAGAGGCGTCCAGCCGTCCAGCGAGTAACTATCGGCCGCGTCGGGTAGCAACGCGAGAAGCGTCGTCATGGTCTCCACGTCATCAATGGCGGCCGCTTCGAATACGGTGCGATTCCATCGCCGGGGCCGCAGCCACGCCACCACGTCATGGCTGCGGTGATACAGCGCCGCGAGGAGCGCTGTTTCGCCGGTGGCCGCATGGCGGTTCAACAATGTGGGGTCGGCGGTGACGAGCGACTCGACTCGCTCCAAGTCGTTCCGCCGGCAGGCATCGAGCAGGTCGTCGAACATTCAAGCCGGTAGCGGGATCGCCGCGCCGCGTGGCGCAGCCGGATGTAATCAGGCGACCCGGTCCGATTTTGGCAACTTCGGCCGGAAATCCGGTCGGGAACCCGCCGGCGGACACGGGCGTCACGGCGCGGCGACCACCGGCAGCGTCAGGTGGGTCGGAAACGCCGCAGTGCGCTCGATGACGTGCGTCGCCTTCTGGAAATCGCCGGCGTGTGCCATGAAGATATTGGGCACGTACCGCTGAGGATTCCGGTCGATGACCGGGAACCACGTGCTCTGAACCTGAATCATGATCCGGTGCCCGTGCTGAAACGTGTACTCCTGCGTGTGCATGTCCACCGTGAAGCGCTCCACCTTTCCGGGCACCAGCGGCCGCGGCCGGGAAAACGACTCGCGATACCGCCCCCGCAGGACGTCGTTGGCCACCATCAACTCGTATCCGCCCATCGCCGGCCCCAACGAGTCGGGGTAGACGTCGATCAGTTTGACGACCCAGTCGGCATCGCTGCCGGTGGTGGAGGCATACAACGTGGCGCTGATCTCGCCGCTGATCGTCACCGGCCGATCCAGCGGACCGGTCTGCCACGACAGTACGTCGGGGCGGTGCTCGACGAAGCGCTGATCCTCGACCAGCCAGGTGTACCATTGCGAACCGCGACCGTACGTGGGCTGGATCGGGCGCCGCCGGTAGGGTACCGGGTTGGCCGGATCGGAGACGAACGAATCGGCTCCGGCCGACACGACCGGCTTCGCCAACGAGAGTTCTCCCCGGGCCGCGGTATAGATCGGCGTGGCACGCACCCCCTCCAGGCGCGGGAAGGTCGCGCTCGTCACCCACTTGTCGTCTCCGCCGCGAAACAGCGTCGCCTCAGCCGGATGGCACCCGTCCTTGGTCACCTCCGTCTCCCTCGTCGCCTCCTTCTCCTGATCTTTCAGCCAGCACGCAAAGAACGGTCGCTGCACCTCCGCCCGGTACCAATCGGCCGTATTACTGCCGAAATCGATGGCGCCCAGCGCGCGCCCGGTGCCGCCCCACCCGCCGTGATTCCATGGCCCCACCACCAGGAAGTTGCGGTTGTCGGAGTCGTGTTTTTCCATGGCGCGGTAAATCGTGACCGGCCCGTAGAAATCCTCCTGGTCCCACCATCCCGCGACGTTGAGCGTCGGGACGGTCACCGGATGATCGAGATACGGCACGGCAGCCTGACGCTGCCAGAACTCGTCATAATCAGGATGCGCGGCGTAATCGTTCCACGTCGGAATAGCGCCCTTGAACACTTCGTCCTTGACCCGCGACAGCGGGCCAAGTTCGAGGTACCAGCTGTACGTGTCGGCGCGGTCGAAGGGGAAGATCGACGAGAAATCCTGGGCATGCTCCATCTCGTAGGCATACTCGAAGCCATATGAGAGTCGGAACGCTCCCTGATGGTGAAAGTCATCCCCCATCCACATGTCGGCGGGCGAAGCCTGCGGCGATGCCGCCTTGAACGCCGGATGCGGATCCATCAGTGCCTGCACCACCAGCCAGCCGTCATACGAGACGCCGATCATCCCGATCCGTCCGTTGTTGTTCGGGACGTTCCTGACCAGCCATTCCATGGTGTCGTACGCATCGGAGCCTTCGTCGATCGCCTTCGGGTCGCTGCGGTTGCGCGGCGGGCGCTGCATCACGAAGCGGCCTTCGCTCCGGTACTTGCCGCGGATGTCCTGCAGCGCGAAGGCATAACCGTCGGCCGCGAGTTCACGCATCGACGAGCGCGGCGACGTGAAGCTCTGCGGCCCGGTGCGGTCGATGCCGTACGGCGTGCGCCGGAAGATGATCGGTAGCGGACCGGCGACTCCCTGCGGCACCCAGACGGCGGTGTGCAGCCGCACCCCGTCGCGCATCGGCACCATGGTGTCGATTGACTTGACGTAGGTATACGCTGGCGTGGTGGGGGAGGCCGTCTGGGCAGCAGCTATACCTATAGACACCGTAACTGCGGCAAATGCCAACGCGATGCAGCGCATCACAGGTCTCCTTGTCTTCGGTGGATCCTCCATCTCCTTCATCGCTCTCCCCGCTCTCCCCGCTCTCCCCGCTCTCCCCGCTCTCCCTGCTCTCCTCGCTCTCCTCGCTCTCCTCCACCCCGCTGTCCTCAGTCCTCGAACAGCGCCGCCACCGGCGCCAGCTTTGCGGTGAAATGCCGCAGCGCCGGCGGCTGCTCGACGATCTTCATGCCGCCGATCCGCCCGCGCCGCTCGTGCACGTACAGCAGCACCTCGGCCAGATAGTCGACGTGACTCTGGGTATACACCCGGCGCGGAAATGCCAGCCTGACCAGCTCCATCGCCGCCGGCCGCTCGCTGCCGTCGGGCTGCTGCCCGAACATCACCGTGCCGATCTCGACCGAGCGGACCCCGCCCACCAGATAGAGCACGCACGACAGCGCCCAGGCCGGATACTGCTGCGGCGGAATCTGCGGCAACGTCGCCCGCGCGTCGATGTACAATGCATGGCCGCCGGGTGGGGTGACCATGGGGACGCCCGCCTCGGCCAGCCGGTCCGCCAGATAGGCTACCGACCGGATGCGATAGCGCAAGTAGTCCTCGTCGAGTGCTTCGTGGAGCCCCACCGCAATCGCTTCGAGATCGTACCCGGCCAGCCCGCCGTAAGTCACGAATCCCTCGGTGAGGATCAGGTTGTCGCGGCAGCGGCGTGCCAGGTCGTCGTCGTTCATGGCGAGGAAGCCGCCGATGTTGGCCATGCCGTCCTTCTTGGCGCTCATCGTCGCGCCGTCGACCTCCGCGAACATCGCCTGGGCGATCTCTACCGGCCGGCGATGTTCCCACCCCGGTTCCCGCTGCTTGATGAACCAGGCGTTTTCCGCGAACCGGCACGCGTCGAGAAAGAGCGGCACGCCGAAACGCCGGCAGATGGCGCTTGCGCCGCGGAGATTCTCCATCGACACCGGCTGCCCGCCGCCGGAATTGTTGGTCACGGTCATCATCACCAGCGGCACCTTGCCCGGGTGCTTTTCCAGCACGCGCTCCAGCGCGGCGAGATCCATGTTGCCCTTGAAGGGGTGCGGCTCCTCGGGGCGGCGTCCTTCGGCGATCGGGAGATCGAGCGCGGTCGCGCCGCGTGCCTCGACATTGGCGCGAGTAGTGTCGAAATGGGTGTTGTTGGGCACGATGTCCCCGGGGCGCACCGCGGCGGTGAACAGGATCCGCTCCGCCGCGCGCCCCTGGTGGGTCGGGATCACGTGCACCAGGCGAGTGATCTCGCGGACCGCCGCTTCGAACCGATAGAACGAATCGGCCCCGGCGTACGACTCGTCGCCGCGCATCATCGCCGACCACTGCCGCGACGACATCGCCCCGGTGCCGGAATCGGTGAGCAGGTCGATCAGCACGTCGGCCGCGCGGAGCTGGAAGAGATTGTAGTGCGCGGCCTTGAGCGCATCGATCCGTTCGTCGGGCGTGCTCTGCCGGATCGGTTCGACGCTCTTGATCCGGAACGGCTCGATGATCGTGGTCGGAGTGAACATGTCAGTTCCCACGCGCCCGGCGGCGCCAGAAGAGGAAGATCGGAATCCCCGCCAGCAGCAGGATGCTTCCGCGCGCCGCGTTGCCGGGATTGGACGCCACCGAGCCGATGACCACGTACACCGCCGAGGCGATGAAGACCAGCGTGCCCAACGGGTGCAGCGGCGAGCGGAACGGCACCGAACGGTCGCCGTCGCGTCGGCGCAGCACGAAGAGCGCGGCGCCGTTGAGCCCGAAGAAGATCCAGTCGCCGAAGACGACGTAGTCGAGCAGTTCACCATACTTCTTCGACGTCAGCAGCAGGATAGCCCAGCCGCCCTGAAGCAACAGCGCCGCAACTGGCGTGCGCCACGCCGGGTGAAGCCTCGCCAGCGAACCGAAGAAGAGTCCGTCGCGGGCCATGGCCTGATAGACTCGCGGCGACACCAGAATTACCAGATTGAGGAACCCGAACGTCGATGCCACGATCCCGGCGCTGATCAGACGCCGGCCGGTGGTTCCGGCCACCGCCGCCATGGTGTCGGCGGCCGGCGCGTTGCTGGTTGCCAGCCCGCCGACGCCCAGCGCCCGGATGTACGCCACGTTCACCAGCAGGTACGCCGCCACGACGATCAGCACGCCGATCACCAGCGCGCGCGGCAGATCGCGCTCCGGATCCACGAGTTCTTCGGCCACGAAATTGGTCTGCTGCCAGCCGCCGAAGGCGAACAGCACCGGCACGAGGGCCGCGCCGAGTGCTAGAACCAGTCCGGTCGGCTGGGCCGGCGCGCTGCTGACGGCTGCCGGAGCACCCGCGAACGCGGCGACGATCAGTGCCGCCACGGCGGCAAGCTTGAGCACGGTGAAGAAATTCTGGGTCCAGGCGCCGAATCGGACGCCGAGGATGTTGATCGCGGTCAGGATTACGATCGCCGCGATCGCCGCAACCGCGTTCCATTCCGCCGGCCAGCCGAGCAGGGCGCCGAGGTAATTGGCGAAGGTCATCGCCACGGCGGCGATGGCGCCGGTTGCCATCACCAGTAGTAACGCCCAGCCATACAGGAATCCGGTCAACGGGCCGAAGGCTTCGCGCAGATAGGCGTATCCGCCACCGACACGCGGCCGGCGCGCACCCAGTTCGGCGAACACCAGCGCCCCGATCATCGCGATCAGCGCGCCGAGCCCCCACGCCGTGAGCGTCAACACCGGGGTGTGCACTCGCGCGGCCACCACGGCCGGGTTGAGGAAGATTCCCGATCCGATGATGCCGCCGATCACCATCATCGTGGCCGAAAAGAGCCCCAACCGGCGCGCGTAGGTGACGGCGGCAGCCGGGCGGCGCCCCTCGTCACCTCCGTCGCCTTCGTCTCTCGCCTTCGTCACCTTCGTCACCTCTGTCGCCTCCTCACCCGCCGCTCCTCACTACTTTTCCGCCCACGCCGTTTCACGATCGGGGATGCTCCACACGATGATGCGCTCGCTGCTGCTCTGGCTCTCGACGCGCCGTTCGATCTTCGGATTCATGCGCCGCAACCGACTCGCCCGCCGCTTCGCGTCGCGCTTCGTCGCCGGCGATTCCATCGCCGACGCCGTCGCGGCGGCCCAGGCGCTCCGGCGCCGCGGCATCACCGCCTCGCTCGACATGCTCGGCGAGAGCGTGTCGACCGTTGCAGAAGCCGAGGCGGCCCGCGACGGATATCTCGCCATGGTCGATGCCATGCACCAGGCCGGCGTTGAGGTCAATATCTCCGTCAAGCTCACCCAGATGGGGTTCGACATCGACCCCGCGGCATGCGAGCGAAACGTTCGCGCCATCGCGGAACGGGCGCGCGGCTACAACGGCTTCGTCCGGCTCGACATGGAAAGCTCGGCCTACACCCAGCGCACGCTCGACGTCTTCCGTGATCGCCTGCATCCCGAATTCGGAGCGCACATCGGGGTCGTGATCCAGGCCGCGCTCCGGCGCTCGACCGGCGATATCGAGGACATGATCCGGCTCGGCGCCCGGGTAAGACTATGCAAGGGGGCCTATCTCGAAAAGCCGGACGTGGCCTTTCCCGACAAGGCCGACGTCGATGCCCACTACGTCCGGCTCATGCAAGCTCTTCTTGACCGGGGAAACTACCCCGGTATCGCCACCCACGACGAACAGATCATCGAACGGGTCAAGGCGTTCGTGGACGAGCACTCGATCCCCCGCGACCGATTCGAGTTCCAGATGCTGTACGGCATCCGCCGCGACCTCCAGGTGGCGCTCGCAAGCCAGGGCTTCCGGCTCCGGGTCTACATCCCGTTCGGCACCCAGTGGTACCCGTATCTGATGCGGAGGCTGGCCGAACGGCCGGCGAATGTGTTCTTCATCTTCGGCAACATCCTGAAGGAGCGATTCCGCGCGGTGCCGAGCCACTCCGGGTCGTGACCGAATTCACCCTTGGCGGTTACATGGCGATGCACGAGCGCGCCGCCGCATTTACCGGGAGTGACGGGCTGCCCTATTCCGTAGCGCTCTGGATCGACGACGAACCCGATGATCGCGGGCGTTTCGGCGGCGCCCTCCTGTTCGTGCGATGGACCAATGCCGGCGACACCACCGATGGCCATCTCGAAACCGACTATCTGGTCTGGGGCCGCACCGCCGACGAGGCCCGCGAGCGCCTCGGCGCGCTGTCGCTTTACGATGTGAAGGCCCACCTCGACGAACTGATCGCGGCACCGCGGCCGGAGGCCGACTGACGCAGCCCGTCGCGGTCGTACTCGCCCGGGAGGGAGGCGCCTACCGCATCCTCCTCGACGGCGTCGAGCGCGTCGCGGTGTTGCGCGGCAAGGCGCGTCGTGACGAGCACCGCGCCGTCGCCGGCGACCGGGTGCGGGTCGATCTCGCCACCGTCTCCGACGACGTGATCGGCATCGATGCCGTCGAACCGCGGCGATCGGTGCTGGAACGTCGGGTACCAGGCGGACGCGGCACCCGGCCGATTGCGGCCAACGTCGAGCAGGTTGTCGTGGTTGTTGCTGCGGCGCGACCGGATCCAGTCTTGCAGCTCCTCGACCGTCTGCTCGTCGTGGCCGAGGCAAACGAGATCCCCGCCGCCGTCGTCGTCAACAAGATCGATCTCGCTCCCGCCGATGCCGTCGCCGGCCACCTGGTACGCGCGGAGTATCAGCTTCTGCCCACGTCGGTGACACAGTCGGCCGGCATCGAAGCGTTGCGCGCCTGCCTGCAGGGCAAGGAATCGGTGCTCACCGGGCCAAGCGGCGCGGGGAAGTCTTCGTTGCTCAACGAACTGGAGCCGGGGCTGGGACGCCGCATCGGCGAGATCTCGTCGCGGATCGGCCGTGGCACCCATACCACCGTGTCGGCGGCGATGATCCCCCTCGCCGCGGGCGGGTTCGTGGTCGACACGCCGGGATTTTCGGAGGTCGGCATGTGGGCCATCGACCGCGCCCATCTCGACGAATGTTTTCCGGAGTTCAAGCCGCTGATCGGCGATTGCCGGTTCCAGGATTGCACCCATCGCGGCGAACCGGGCTGCGCGGTGCGCGCCGCGGTCGACGCCGGAGAGGTGCCGCGCACCCGCTACGACAGTTATCTCGCGCTCTACGCCGAGCTCGAGGCGCTGCCGGAGGAGTGGCAGTAGGGCAAGGGTGAGGGGTGAGGGGTGAGCAGTGACCCGCGCCGGTGCGAGCGGTCAGTTCGCCACCGGTGTCGCCGCCGATTTGTGCACCCGGTACGCCTCGACGTGCTGCACGTCGTCATTGTCGAGGTGCACCACCAGCAACGCGTCATTGCCAGCGTCGAGGATTCGCGTCCGCGCCGGCAAGGTCAGCGTGCCGAGCCAGACGCCGGTCGGAGCGAAGACGTCGAAATGCGTCGTGGTCTGCGAAGGAAGGCCATAGTCGCGTCTGACGTAGAGATCACCGTCTGGATCGAAGCTGAGCCCTTCGACCGCCGGGAGCGAATCGGGCACTGGCATTTTCGCCACCAGTGCCGCCGGGTCCGACGAATCGCCCATCTGGCGCATCCAGTTGCCCATTGCGGCGATGGCGTCCTTCCGCTCGGCTTCGGTTGCGCTTCGCCGACCGCGCTCGCGCCGGATGATCCGCTCGAGTTTACCGTCCGGAGTCCAGATCTGGATGTCGTAGGCCGGATTCTCCGCGATCGCGATCCGGAGCGAGTCGCCGCCGAACGCCAACTTCCCTTTGGAATAGAAGGGATGGATCACGAAGCGGGTGCCGCGCGGGCTCGGATAGCCGAACTGCTCGATTTCCGAGGCAACACCTAGCGCGTACTTGGTGTCGAGCGCGGCTGGCGCGACATAGAACCGGTACCGTTGCCAGAGCAGTCCGGGACCAGGATCGCCGTTGGCTGGCTGACGGTTGAGCTGAGTGACAGGAATGGAGCCGTCATCCAGGCAGTCGATCCGGGACCCGTCAGGAAGCGCCGCAGTCTGGCATTCCATCCACCGCCCGAGCTTGCGGTACTTGTCGAAATCCAGCAGCTCGCTGTGCAGCAGCTTGCCGCCAGGCGAAAACGTCGCCGTCTTTCGATACTCGGGGTCGCCGAAGATCAGGATGTTCTGACCGGCATGCGAGACTTGGCTGATGTAGCGGAATTCGCCCGGACCCTCGCCGCGCGCCGGCAAGGTCTGCAGGTACGTGCCGCCGGGTCCAAACCAGCGCACTTCATCATCGGCCACAACGATGATCCGGCCATCATCGAGTCGCACACCGCCAATCACCATTTTCCACTGCTGGTGCGGATCGGTTGCGTCGCCACCGATGCTGGTGATCGGCGTGCTGTCGACCGTCCACGCGTCGCCGCTATCCCATGCAGGCGTGCGGCTGGTGACGATCGTAGTGCCTGACGAGTCGGTGAACGTCGCGCCGACGCGGGCGACGGGCTTCTCCCCAGTGCACGCCGCCGCCAGCAGGATCGCGATGAGGTTCAGGCGTCGGATGTGTGCGCTCCCGTCTACATGGCCTTCCGCGGCAACCCCGCTCCGCGACGGCAGTCGACCTCATTCTCCGCTGGCGCTGTCTCGCACGCCTTCGATCGCGCGGCGGTGTCGGCTGAAAAGAGCACCGAGATCTCCTCGCCCACGGCCGAATAGCACTGCATCCGGTTCGCCCCGGGCGGGACTTCCTTGCAGAAGTTCATCCCGTCGCCGGCACGTTGGGTCACATCGATGTAGTTCTTCACCGCGCCGGAAAAGCAGAATGGTTGATACCCCGGATCGCCGTGTGAGCAGTCGTCAATCACCCTGGGCGTATTCTGCACCGTCATCCCGCTGGCGTTGGTCCCCAGCGACACGTAGCACTGGGACCGGCCCAGCGGGGCCGCCTTGTCGCACTCCGCCGCCGACTTCGCGAAGTCGTTGTGCTCCCGCTCGAGAATCAGCCCGCCCTGCAACTGGTAGCAGGCGAACTGGTACACGCTGTCGACCGACGAGCAGGGATACAGTGCATCGCTGGAGTCCCGCATCTTGTAGGTGATCTTCGCGGGGTCGGGCATGTGCATTTCGGTCATTCCGCTCATCCCCGCCATCGATGAATCCTGCGTTGAAGCGTCGATGGCGTGCACCGCCACATGGTGACCTCCCGGCGCCGAGGCCACCGCGTTCTCCATGAACACGCCGCCGTAGCACGACTGGCGGTCCCACGCGGTCCTGAGCCAGTCACAATGCTTGAGCGCCGTGGGCAGGTCCCAGTTCGCCATCATGTCGAACCCGTGCCCCTCGCCGTGGACGCACTGGAACCGGAGCCAGCGGTCGGCCTCGTCGGAAGCGATC
>JBOHRZ010000078.1:0-9841 GCA_050732975.1 Gemmatimonadales bacterium | reverse complement strand
GGCCGGGGCGCGCCGCCGGCGCCATGAGAAGTGAGAAGAGAGAAGTGAGAACGAAGAAGAGCGAGGTCGCACTTCTCGCTTCTCACTTCTCACTTCTCACCTTGCTGGCTGTGCTCCCGGCATCGGCTCAGCAGGTGACTGCCGCCGACTACGCGCGCGCGGCAAAGTTTCTCGGCAACGGAATGAATGCGCTCGTCGTCGGGGGAAGCGTCGCCGCCAACTGGTTGCCCGGCGATCGCGATGACCGCTTCTGGTACCGCGGCGAGACCGCCAACGGTGCCACGATCTACATGGTCGATCCGGCGCGGAAGACCCGCAGGGTCGTCCCGCCGACCGATACCGCGTCGCTGCCGCACACCGCGGTGACATTCGGGCGCGGCGGGCGAGGTAGCTTCGGCCGCGGGCGCGGCGGCGGCGGACCATCGGCTTCTCATGGGGAGCCGCTGCTGATCTCACCGGATGGGAAACGCGGCGCGTTCGTCCGCGAGTGGAACCTCTGGGTCCGCGACATCGCCAGCGGCCAGGAAAAGCAACTCACCCACGACGGCGTCGAGTCTTTCGGTTACGCCACCAATAACGCCGGGTGGAGCAGCGGCCCCAACGCGATGGCGGTCTGGTCGCCCGATTCGAAACGGCTGTCGACGCAGCAGCAGGACGAGCGCAACGTCGGCGAGATGTACCTGGTGTCGACGCCCACCGGCGGCGCCTTCAGCGCCAACGGAAGGCAGGGCGGCCACCCCGTTCTGCGGATCTCGAAGTTCCCCCTCCCCGGCGACAGCGTGATGGCGATGATGTACCGCGTCATCGTGAACGCCGACGATGGCAGCGTGCTTCGGCTCAAGATGCCGCCCGACTTTCACCGCGGCACTCGCGAGGATAACATCGAACTCGGCGACACCAAGTGGAGTCCTGACGGGACGCGGCTCGCGATCGCGTCGATGTCCCGCGACAACAAGCATGTCTGGCTGTCGGTCGCCAATACCACGACCGGTGAGGTGCGCCACGTTTTTGATGAGACGCAGGCCACGCAATACAAGGCGCCCACCGGCTGGGATGTCCTCTGGCCGACCAATGAAGTGATCTGGTATTCGGAACGGAACAACCGGGGCACGCTTTACCTGCTGGATCTCAACACCGGCAAGATCAAGAACCAGATCACCCAGGGCGAGGGGCCGGTGACCCAGATCCTGCGCATCGATCCGGCCACCCGCACGCTCTGGTTTGCGGCCAACGGTAAGGAAGCGGGACAGGATCCCTACTTCTCGCATGTCTACCGGGTCGATCTCGACGGTAGTCACCAGACCTCGCTCACACCCGACATCGGTACTCATACGGCGCAGATCTCGCCGGACGGGAAGTATCTCGTCGACACGTACTCGCAGCCGGACGTCCCGCCGGTGGTCGCCCTGCGTGATGGCATCGGCCATCTCGTCATGCCGCTCGAGAAGGCCGACATCTCGAGACTGCTCGCGGCCGGCTGGAAGCCGCCGATCCTGATCCGGATGACGGCGCACGATGGCAAGACAGACATCTACGGCATGATGTTCGTGCCGACGCACCTGGATTCGACGAAAAAGTATCCGATCATCAACAACATCTATCCCGGTCCGCAGGGCGGCAGCGTGGGGAGCCGGGCGTTCACCGTCGTTCGCGGCGATCGTCAGGCCCTCGCCGAGCTCGGCTTCGTGGTGGTGACCATCGACGGCATGGGAAATCCGGGGCGCTCGAAGGCGTTCCAGGACGAGTATTACGGCGCCATCGGCCGCGACAACACGCTTCCCGATCAGGTGGCCGGCATGAAGGAACTGGCGCAGCGCTATCCGTTCATCGACATCGACCGGGTCGGCATCTGGGGGCACTCGGGCGGCGGCTTCGCCACGGCCGACGCGATGTTCCGCTACCCCGATTTCTTCAAGGTCGGCATCGCCGAGTCGGGAAACCACGACAACCGCGAGAACGAGGACGACTGGGGCGAACGTTATCAGGGGTTGGTGAAGGTCAATCCCGACGGTACCGACAACTACACCGACGAGGCCAACGAGAACTTTGCGCAAAACCTCAAGGGCCACCTGCTGCTCGCCCACGGGTCGATGGACACCAACGTGCCGCCGTACGCCACTTTCCTGGTGGTCGACGCCTTGATCAAGGCCAACAAGGACTTCGACCTGCTGATCCTGCCCAACAACAACCACGGATACACGGCGTCACAGTACATGATGCGGCGGCGGTGGGACTACTTCGTGCGATGGCTGCTGAACGTGGAACCACCGACGGAGTTTGATTTTAACGAAGTGAGATGAGGGCCAGAGGCCGAGGCGACCGAGGCGACCAAGGTGACGGAGGAGAGAGACGGAAGTGACGAAGGTGACGAAGGCGGCTGTGTCGTCTCGCCCCGGCGCCCCGTCCCATTGTCATGGCCATCAGACCAGGGCGCGATCGAGGCTCGCGGCGCACACCGCGCCGCCACCTACGCCGGCTCCGGATCGGGGCGTTCACCCTGCCGGCCGATGCGGCGCGCGCGGCCGATCTGCATCACATTTCCGACGCGAGGCCGGGAATCCGCCGGCACCGGCACGGCGCCGGTTTCTCGTATCGGAACGCCGAAGGCACGCCGGTCCACGATCGCCGGGTCCTTGGGCGAATCAGGGCGCTCGCCATTCCGCCGGCATGGACCGAGGTCTGGATTTCACCCGATCCTGCCGGACATCTGCAGGCGACCGGCCGCGACGCTCGCGGCCGCAAGCAGTACCGCTACCATCCGCGCTGGCGCGCCGTGCGCGACGCCACCAAGTATCACCGGATGGCGGCATTCGGGGCCGCCCTGCCCGCCATCCGCAAAGCAGTGGGACGCGACCTCGCACGCCCCGGTGTGCCGCGCGAAAAGGTGATGGCGATCGTGGTGCGGTTGCTCGAAACCACGATGGCGCGGATCGGCAACGAGGAATACGCCCGCGACAATGGCTCCTTCGGACTGACCACGCTGGAGCATCGCCATGTCGATCTCCACGGCCAGGCGATCAGGTTCCGGTTCCGCGGCAAGGGCGGCAAGGTGCACGAGATCCGCGTTGCCGACCGCAGGCTGGCGCGGCTGGTGCGGCGATGCCGCGAGCTGCCGGGCCACGTTCTATTCCAATACCTCGATGATGAGGGCGTGCCGCACGCCATCGACTCAACGGACGTGAATGCCTATCTGCGCGACGTCTCCGGCGATGATTTCACGGCCAAGGATTTCCGGACCTGGGCGGGTACGGTGCTGGCCGCGCGGCAACTTCCGGCAGCCGCCGACGCCGACCCGGTCGATCTTCACGACGCGGTTGCGCTGGTGGCGACGCAGCTTGGCAACACCCCGGCGGTGTGCCGGCGCTGCTACATCCATCCCGCCGTACTGGAAGCGTTCGACGACCCGGCCCGGCGGTCGACGTGGTGCGCCGCGCTGCATGCCACAGCGCGGCGCGGCGGACTGACCGGTGTCGAGCGAGCGCTGGTGCGATTTGTGGCCATGACCGGCGCTCAGGGCGTCGCGTCCGCCACAGCCTGATCGCGCTGCAGCAGCACGACACCCGACATGCGGCGGAATTCCTCGCGCACAGCCGGCGTCCGCAGCTGCACGAGAATTCGCCAGAGCCAGGTCAGACGCATCTGACGATCCAGGCGCCGTGCGTCTTCCATCGCCGACCGGAACAGAACTTCATGCCACCCGAATGGGCGGAAGAATGCGCCGCTCTCGCCCGGTGCGAACCGGAACGGCGCGCGCAACAGCGAGGAGCCCTGCGAGCGCGCGATGATCTTGAGCAGCCGCGGATTGGCGAGATCGGCCAGCCACCAGCGGAACGACTCGGGAACGTGTAGTGCTCGCGCCAGATCCGCGACGGCCGCGGGTTCCAGATAGATCAGCAGTCCTTCGCTCACGATCAGCGCGTTGCGATACGCCGCGCCGAGCCGCGCGATTAGTGCGTTGCGGGCTGCCGTGTCGGTCAGGTCGACGGGGACCGCGTCGTAGCGGCAGTGTGGCTGCTCGTCGCGAAGGAGCGATGTCTTGTAGTCGAGAATGGCGGGGTGGTCGGCGTCGATCCACTGCAGCGACGGCGGCAGCGCGAGGCGCCATGGCCGCGCGTCGAGGCCGGCACCGAGATCGAGGACCAGGTCGATGTCATGATTGGCGACACGGTCGAGGATCAATTCATCGAAAACAGCGGTGCGCACGATCAGTGCCGGCGCCATCCGCAGACCGGCGGGAATTTCGTGCACCAGCGCTTCGCCTTCCGGTCCGGCAAGACGGCGAGCGAACGGGTCGCGAAATATTGCGTCCTGGCGTTCGGTTTCCATGGCACGATACCACGCCACCCAGCGCGCGGTATCGGAGACATGGCTGATGGGCATCAGCGTGTCACCGCGCCCGCGGACTTCTCACTTCTCACTTCTCACTCCTGCCTTCGGCCAGCTCCCACTGGACAATGATCACGTCGGTCGGCACGAACGGTTTGCTCATGAACCGGGCCGGACGTGCGGGCAAAGGTCCGCTCGCAAGCGCCGGCAGGCCCTGCCACATTGCTGACAGCCGGATCGCGGGCATGGTGCCGCCGTGCACCGTGAACCGGAGATCGACGCCGTCGTCGGGGATGCCGAAGTATCGCAGCACCATGCCGTGCTCCGCGCTATGGTACTCAGATGTATAGCGGTCGGATCGTCCGTTGGGGAGCGCCCGTCCGTTGATGGTCATGTCCGTCACCGTGTCGTCGCTTGCGAGGTAGACGCCGAGTTCTTCGCCCTCTCCCGAGCGGGCGACGACGAGATGGACGCGATGGCCGTCGGGCTCCGAATCGATGGTGAACACCCGCACCGGAGACGGATACGTTCCCGGCGTGGCCGTTGCGGCCAGAAGCGGACGACCCGGCGGGGCGAGTCGCTGCACGTCGAATTCGCGTCGCGCGGGCGATGTGCCCAGCGCGCGCCTGGTCCAGGCGTCGGGACGACGGTCGAACGAGACCCACCACGCGCGACCGCTGCCGGTGTCGTCGAGATAGACGAGCGAGTCGGGTTGCTTGCGGTCGACAGTGAACGCCGATTGCGATTCGGCCACCGCGATCAGCAGGGCCGCCGTGATCGCCGCGCCGGCGGCGAGAAGCGGTCGCAGACTCGGGGCCAGGGCGATGATCGGATCGAGCAGTACCAGCACCAGGGCCAGAAGTGCCACGCAGAACGGCAGCATCTGCGCGGTGAGTCCTGTTTCCAGCGCCACGATCAACGGCAGCCAGAGCACCAGCGCGGGAAGCGCCAGTACTGCCACGAGTGGTGACGGCGTCCGGTCGCGACGAAGCCAGACCGCCGCCATGACGATCGCCGCGAGCAGCGGCCAGAACAGCAGCCACGTCGCGCCGGGCAGCCAGATCGCCGCGACTACGCCCAGCAGCGCCCAGACCAGCATCGCTGCGATGGTCCGGTCGAGCGGCGTAGTAAAGCGTGAGAACCGGTGCTGGATCCGGACCACGATCGCCACGGTGAGTGCCGCGAACGCGGCGAGATACCACTGCGAGTTGTAGGGATCGTGCTGGAGAATTTCGTGGTAGCCAGGGTGCGTCCACCAGATCAGCCGCCAGAGCGCCAATGCCACCAGCGTCGGCACCAGCACCGCGAGCAGCGTCGCGGCGACGCCCGATGCCGCGCCGCGCCACGTCGCGCGCCCACGCCGCATCGCCACGGCCGCGACGACGAGCACACCGAGCAGTGCGGCAAACGCCAGCGGCAACGCCCACGCGCCGAGATAATGCACCAGACCCAGAATCGGCACGTCGAAGTACACGGCGTCGTGAGTCCGCCAGGTGGCCGGCGTCGAGCGATCGAGCTCGCGGACGAGCCCCAGCGCGTAGTTGCCCATCTGCTGCACCACGCGACGGTCGAGCGATGCGACGTCATCGATCGGCGTGTGATAGTGCGTGTATCCGTTGACGACTGCGAAATTGTATCCGCCCACCGCAAATGCCGAGTGCAACCAGATGCTCAGGTCGGTATCGCTGGGCAGATGACGGTACACCTCGCCCGTCAGCGAGTTGGCCCGCGCCTCCGGTACGCTGCGGGCGAGCACCGCGATGAGCGTCGCATTGCCGGGCGTGGTCTGGAACATGTAGACCGGCCCGCGATCGCCGCGATTGTCGAAGTTGAGCACCAGTGACACGTCGCGCGCCCAAGGATGCAGGTCGACGAACGCCTCGGCGCCGAGAAGGCCGGCTTCTTCGGCGTCGCTGATGAGCACGATGACGTCATGGTCTGGCGGGCCGCTGGCGACCAATGCCCGGGCCGTCTCGATGACCGCGGCAACGCCCGCGCCATCGTCGGCCGCAGCATGGCCGCGCGGGACGCCGTCGTAGTGCGCCGTCAGGAGCAGCGCGCCGCCGTCGTGCCGGCCGTGAACCCGGCACACTACATTGGCGATCGTCGCGGCGATCGGACCGTCAATGGTGTTGAACCCGGTTGCGGATTGCACGTGGACGTCGCCGCATCCGATGGTGCGCAGCCGGTCGACCAGGTAGTCGCGGACCCGATCGTGGTCCGGCGTGCCGACCGGATGCGGGCGCTCGGCGATCGCCCGCACATCGCGCATCGCTCGCTCAGCGGAGAATGCTATGGCCGGCGCGGTCGCGGGGACGAGGCGGGTCCGACCATCGCCAAGGAGCGAAAACGCGGCCGCCGCTACGAGAAGCAGCAGCGCAGCGCACTCTCGGGCAGCGGGGCGGTTCATCGGGCTGGCCCGCGTGCCCTTGCCGCCAATTTCAGCGACCTATTGCTGGCACGGAGCCTTGGGATCCGGCCTGGGATGATCGACCGCCACCCGGTGGCCGAGATTGGCGACGTGCCTCGCGAGATCGGCGATGAAATTGTCGACCTGCGCCATGCGATTGTAGTCGATGTACTGCGGCTCGTCGGTCAACTGGTGATAATCGGCGTGGCCGCCGGTCGTGAAGAACGCGATCGGGATGCCATACCGGGCGTACTCCGCGTGATCGCTGCGACAGTAGATCTGCTGCGGATGGCCGGAGGCGTCCATCGAGTAGTCGAAGTGCAGACCATGCGCGCCCGATGTGTTGACGGCCTCGACCAGGTCGCCGAGCTCGGTCGACAGACGCCGCGATCCGACGACCTGCAGGTATCCCGGACCGCCGTGAAGCCTTCGGCCATCGATGCTGTAGCCGGTCTGATCGGCCGCGCCGCCGCGCCCGATCATGTCCATGTTGAGCTCGGCCACGATCGAATCGCGGGGCACCGTGGGATGATCGGTGAAGTACTCCGAACCCCAGAGCCCTTTCTCTTCGCCGACGTGCCAGACAAAGAGAAGCGACCGCTTCGGCTTGACCCGTTGTGCGGCGAAGTACTGCGCGATTTCGAGCAGCGATACGCTCCCCGATCCATCGTCGTCGGCGCCGTTGAAGATCGAGTCGATCCGCGCCGACCGTCCGCCGCTCGCCTTGCGGACCCGCGCCAGAATGGCGTTGACCTGCTGCTGCTGCGCCGCGTCGAGCGTCGGTGGTGGGTCGTCGGCACCGCCCTGCCGGAACAGGTGGTCCACCACGTAGATCGAGTCATGCGCCATCGGCACCGTGACATCGCTCATGCCGCTGCCCACGGTGCCGATGTGGTCGTTGTGCGCGCCGAGCACCACAAACTCGTTGCGCAGCACGGGATCGCTCCCTTCCAGCAGTGCCACGACATTGCGCAGCGGCCGGTCGGTCTGGGTGGTAACCTGACCCTGGCCAAAGCCCAGATTGCCGGTCACCGTCTTGCCTGTCGCACCCTTGCTGGCGCCCTCCACCGGCTCACCGAGCAGGCGTTCCGCCGCCGCGCGGGTGACGTACATGTAGATCGGAGCGGTGCGGCCGGAAAGAAATTGCACCGGCGTCCGGTACTGCACGAGCGTCGAGTCGGGAAGATGCTCCAGTTCGGCGACGGCGATTCCGGCCGCGCTGCTGAAGCGGGCCTCGACGTCCGAGCGGTCGGGAATGTGGGGCGGGTTGCCGGGGTAGGTCGCGCTCGACGTGATCACCACGAACTTGGCCGTTGCTTGGGCGTTGGAGATCACCGAGTTCGAATCGGTCCAGTCGCCTCCGAAGATCACCTGCGCGCCGTCGATCGGGCGGAGATCGAAGACCGGATCGCGCGGCAGGTAGTCGCGCCACATCATCAGCGGCGCGCCATCTACGGCGATGGTATGCGTGCTGTCGAACCAGCGCACCGTTTCGTGATGGACGAAGGTCTGGAAGTACGTGCCGTCCTGTCCCGCCGGAAGGAGACCGATACGCTTCAGCTCGTGGGCGATGTAGTCGACACCCTTCACGTTGCCTTCGGTACCGGCTTCGCGACCCATCATCGAATCGTCGGCGAAGATGAACAGCCGGGTACGCAGATCGGCCGCGGTGATCGCGGCGGTAGTCGGCGTGGGAACATGGGTGCGAGGGCGCAGCAGCACGGCCCACGGATCGGCCCGCGGCGGCGCCGCGACCTGCGCGGCGAGCGAGACCGGAACGAGCAATGCGGCGGACCACCAGCAGCCCACGGTCATGAGGCGATGATGTAATGGCAGCCGGCGTCCTGGGCGCAGAGCGCGGCGAAGATTCCCGACGGCTGCAGGATCACGCCGGGAACCAGATGCGCCAATGCCGCCTTGCGGGCATCGTCCTTGGAAAGCTTGTCGGCCTTCTGGTAGCGGGCGACGATATCTCCAAACGCCAGGTTGCAGGCAAGCACCACGCCGCCACTCGCGATGAAATCGTGCAGGTCATAGTTCTTGATGGTGGGCGGCAGCCACGATGGTGAGGTAGTGCCAGGATTGGCGGTGGCCCAGTTTTTCCCGCCGTTGTCCTTGAGCTTGACTTCCTTGCCGATCTTGAACCGCGCCCAGTAGGCGTCGTCCATCGCGAGCGCGATGCCCTCGTGCCGGAAGACGACCACGGCGCTGGCCTCGCTCGGCGGCGTACCATAGACCTTCTTGTGGGTGTCGCGCCAACTGAGGGCGCGGAGCAGGGCGGCGCCCTCGCTGACATCCGGCGAATCGAACACCGCGCGAACCTTGCCCTTGATCCGATCGGTCCAGCTCATGTCCCACTCGGGGTCGATCGGCTGCGGCCGAACGTTGACGCGCGGCGGCATCGGCGCACCGATCGCGGCATAGGCGCCAGTCGCGCCGAGCCAGTTGAGAAAATCACGGCGATGAGTCGTCATGGAAATACTCCGCGGTTGGTCGGGTTGTCAGCGTATAGCCGCAGCCGTCGTCCTGGGCGCGCATCAGCGCGAACGGGCACACGGCTGCAGAATGATTCCGGAGATCAGGTGCCGAGTCGGTTCCTTGCGGGCGAGGTCCGCGGAGCCTGCCTTCGCTTGAAACTTGGCGACCAAGCCGCCGAATGCCCGGTTGCACGCCAACACGATTTCGCCTGTCTTGATGAACGTCTTCATGTTGTAACATCCGGGTTGCCTTTGGCCGGACCTCGCCGGGCATCCAATTTCAACAGCTTGTCGGGTAAGATGTCACGCCACGAATGATAGCGGAAAGCCATACCGGGTTACATGGAAGGTGTGCCAAAACCGCTAAATCGCGCGCCGAGCTGCCGGGCCGTAGAATGCGGCATCGATATGTATGATAATATCGAATCATTTGATGATTGGTTGATGGTGGCCACGTAAGGTTCGCGTGTGTTCCGTTCTTCAGTGCCACTCATGCCCAAGGAAGCGACATGAAAGCGTACTGGACTTGACCCGGTTTCGTGGAGACCTCACCATTTGGGACGGAGGTCTTCACCATGGCACGACGAACGTACCCCCCGGAGTTCCGCCAGCAGCTGATCGCCCTGGT
>JBOHRZ010000077.1:0-9962 GCA_050732975.1 Gemmatimonadales bacterium | reverse complement strand
GATCAAGGAAGACGTGCGTGATGCGCGGGGGACGCGGGCGCTGGCCGACACGAGCGCCGACGTCCGGTATGCGGTGCGGACGCTGGTGCAGCGGCCACTGTTCACGCTGGTTGCCGTTCTCACCATCGCCATCGGCATTGGCGGATCGACGGCGGTCTTCAGCGTGCTTGACGCGGTCGTGCTGCGGCCCCTGGCGTATCGCGATCCCGGGCAACTGGTGCGCGTCTACAAGGCGCAGGTCGACGATCCGGGCGAACGCAGCATTCTCACCCCGGTGCACTTCCTGGCGTACCGAGACCGTCTCTCGTCGCTGCAGAGCATCGCGGCCATGAACCTGTACGACAAGAGCGGCGCCGACATCGGTACCGGCGGCAGCGTCCAGCGGATCCGGACCGAAATCGTGAGCGCGGACTACTTCGATGTGCTGCGGACGCCGCCGATGCTGGGCCGTCCGTTTACCCGCGACGAGGAGCGCGGGGTCGATGACGATACCCGGCCCGGCGCTGCGGTGGTGATCCTCAGCAATGCGCTGTGGCGAGAGCGCTTCGGTGGTAAGTCCGACGCGATCGGCAAGTCGCTGGTCATGAACGGCGTGCCGCACGTCATTGTCGGTGTGATGCCGCCCGGCTTCGCCGACCCGATCCTGGGCACGGATGTCGACGCGTGGGTGCCGCTCAACACCGCGCCCGGGCGCGATCGCAGCAACGCCGACAATCATTATCTGTCGGTGATCGGGCGGCTCGCGCCCGGCGTCTCCATCGGACGGGCGCAGGCCGAACTCGACGGACTGAGCCGGCGACTGAGCCAGGAATATGCGCAGGACGCGTCGAAGACCACGGCACGGCTCTATCCGCTCAAGGAAGACCTGGTGAGCGGATCACGCGGGTCGCTGCTGCTGATCGCCGGCGCGGTCGGATTGGTACTGCTGCTGGTCTGCGTGAACATCGCCAATCTGTTGCTGGTGCGGGGCTCGGAACGAGCCCGCGAGCTGGCGATGCGCGCCGCGCTCGGCGCCCGCGGCACGCGGCTCGTTCGCCAGATGCTCGTTGAGAGCCTGGTGCTCGCCGCTGCCGGAGCGCTGGCATCATTGCCGTTGGCGAAAGGACTCCTGGCCGCCGTGGTGCGGTTGGGCGGCGCGTCGGTGCCGCGTCTCGCCGACGTGCGCCTGGGACCGCCAGTGCTTGGTTTTTCGATCGCGCTCACGGCATGCTGCGCGGTGCTGTTCGGGATGGTGCCGGCGTGGCGGGCGGGACGCACCGAGCCGGCCGACGTGCTCCGGGGGCACGGGCGAGCGATCGCCGGCGACCGCGCGGCGCGAAAGCTCCGCGGCGCGCTGGTGATCTCGCAGATCGCGCTTGCCTTCGTCCTGCTGGCCGCGGCGGGGGTGCTGATGGCGTCGTTCCGCGCGATGACGTCGCTGCCGCTCGGCGTGCACGCCGACAATGTCTTCACGTTCCAGGTCCATCTTCCCGATGTCCGGTATGACTCGACGGCGCGCGCTGCGTTCTATCGGCGCCTCGACGCGGCGATCAATGCAATCCCCGGCGTCAAGGCAGCCGGGGCGACGTCGCGCCTGCCGGCGACCGGGTCGTACCACGAGTGGGGCACCACGGCGAAGACCGGCCCGCTCGCCGGCCAGCAGGCCGGTCAGCTCGGCGCGGAACAGCGGATCATCACGGCGGGATACTTCGGTGCGGTAGGGATTCCGATCGTCGCGGGGCGCGGATTCGACGATCGCGACAACGCTGCGGCACCGGATCGAGTGTTGCTCAGCGCCAATCTCGCCAAAGCGCTCTTTCCCAGGACCGATCCCGTCGGACAGACGGTGCGAGCCGGCGGCCGCGACAATCAGGTCATCGGTGTGGTCGGCGATGTCGTGGTCGACCCGGTCGGTACCACACCATTCTATGTCTATCATCTGCACGAACAGTTCGCCGGTGACCGCAACTGGGCGTTGTTCGAGATGGTGGCGACAACCGGGCGGCCCGATGAGGTCGCGCCAGCGATTCACCGCGCGCTGGCGGTGATCGATCCCGCGATTGTGATGGATGCTCAGGGCTCGCTCGACACGATGATCGGATTGGGCCGCGCGCAGCGTGTCTTCACCCTCAAGGTGCTCATGGCCTTCGCCGTGACGGCGCTGCTGCTCGCGGCACTGGGTGTCTTCGGCGTGCAGTCATACACAGTGCGGATGCGGCGACAGGAGTTCGGCGTGCGGATGGCGCTGGGTGCCACGGCGCCGGCAATCGTGAGATCGGTCCTGGTCGAGGCACTCACGGTGGCAACACTGGGGATCGCGGTCGGTGCCGTGGGAGCCATCGCCGCGTCGCGAGTGCTGTCGGGGATGGTGTTCCGGGTGAGTCCGCTCGATCCGGTGGTACTCGGAGGCGTGGCGCTGTTCGTAATGATCGTGAGCGCCACAGCGGCGTGGATCCCGGCGAGGCGAGCGGTGCTGGTCGATCCGAGGGAAGTGCTGGAGTAGCCCGGAGCCCGGGGCTCGGAGCCAGACCTCGCGGTTTCCGCCGGGCGCTGGTCTCTGGGCGCCGGGCTCCGGGCTCTTCCCCCGCGGTACCCCTTGACAACCCCGGTTCTGGCGGTCTGTTCAACGGGTTGGCCGACACCCTCGAACACCTCCAGGCCCTCCTCCGGGCGACCTACCGCGTCGAGCGTCTGCTTGGCAGCGGCGGGATGGCCACGGTCTACCTCGCGCACGACCTCAAGCATGATCGTCCGGTCGCCATCAAGGTGCTGCGGCACGAGCTGGCAATCGAACTCGGCCGGGAACGCTTCCTGCGCGAAATCCGGATTGCGGCGAGTCTGAACCACCCCCACATCCTGCCGCTCCACGATTCGGGCGAAGCGGTGCTCCATGGCACCGACGGCGCCGCGGCGCAGTCGTGGCTCTACTATGTGATGCCGTACGTCGAGGGCGAGACGCTCCTCGACCTGATCACCCACGAAAAGCGGCTTCACATCGGCGACGCGGTACGGATCACGCGCGAGGTTGCGTCCGCCCTCGGATACGCCCACGCCCGCGGCGTGATCCATCGTGACATCAAGCCCGCGAACATCCTGCTTTCCGGCGGCTACGCCCTGGTCGCCGACTTCGGCCTGGCGCGGGCGATCACCAGCGCTCGAGCCTCGTCGGCCATCACCCGTGGCGGTCTCACCATGGGCACGCCGGCGTACATGTCGCCCGAACAGGCGAGCGGCGATTCCGAGATCGACGGACGCAGTGACATCTATTCGCTGGGTTGTGTGTTGTACGAGATGCTGGCCGGCGATCCGCCGTTCGTGGCATCGAATCCAGCCGGGGTGCTGGCGCGACACGCCGCCGCGACAGCGATGCCGGTGCGCACTCTCCGGCCGGCGGTTCCAGCGGCAGTCGATGCAGCAGTGACGCGGGCACTCCAGAAGACGCCGGCCGATCGCTTTCAGAATGCGGATGCGTTCGGCGCCGCGCTCCGCGACGACGCAGACACCGCACCACGGGGCCCCCGCCGGGCGAGGGGCCACCGGGTCGGAATCCTCACCGGCCTCGCGGCGCTGCTCGCCGCGATCATCGGGTTGGCGGTCACGCGGGACTGGCGCGTCACAGGCGGGACGGCATCGGCTCCGGCAGAGGCGGCAATGCTCGTCGCCACGCGTGCCCTGGATGGATGGGACCTCGATGGCGCAGACACCGCCCTGACGCAGGCGATCGTACTCGACAGCACGTATGCCAGGGCGGCCGTCTGGCTGGCGGCGACGCGCAACTGGGCCGGCGGTTCCAGCAGGCGCTGGCGCACGCTGCTGGAGGTGGCCCAACGCCACGCCGGCGGTCTCGACGGTCGCACCGCCGTGGTCGCCCGCGCGCTGCGTGCCGAGTCCGACTCGGCTTGGGATCGAGCCTGCAGCGAATGGCGCGGACTCACCCGGAGCGGTGGAGACTTTGCCGTCTGGTTCGGACTTGCCAACTGCCTCGCCGGTGACCACGCCATCGTGCCCGATCGGCATTCGCCGTCCGGGTGGCGTTTCCGCGCCAGCGCCGATGAGATGGTGACGGCATACCGTCACGCGTTCGAGCACCTGCGGCCGTCACCGGCGGCGATCGCGACCGGGCGGTTCAATATCGTTCGCGACCGCTTCTTCGTGCGCAGCGATCAATTGCGGGAAGGCTGGACCGTTCCAGGCGGCGCGCCCATGCTCGCCGCCGCGGGATGGGCCGGTGACTCGCTGGTGTTCGTGCCCTTCGCCGCCGATTCGGTGATGAGCGGGGCGTCCGGAATACTGTCGAGGCCGCAGGCCGAGGCAATCATCCGGCAGCGCCGGGCGCTGCTGGATGTCGCGTCGTCGTGGCTGGCGGCCGATCCCGGCAGCCCGGGTGCTCTCGAAGCAGTCGCCAACGTGCTGCTGCTGCTGGGTGATCGGGCGGCGATCGATTCTCTGCGCCGGGCGCGGACGCTGGCGCGTGATTCGACCGACAAGATCCGCCTTGGCGCCGCCGAACTGTGGTATCAGTTGACAATGGCGGTGCCCGACGATTCGATCGGCCTGCGACAGATGCGCGCCCTCGCCGATTCGTTATTGCGCCGACCGGACGCCGCGCACGCCGACCTGTTGCAGGGCGTTGCGGCCCTCACTGGTCGCACGGCGGTGGCCGCGCAACTTGGCGGCGAGGTGGGGCTGAGCGCCGACGCGCCGGCCCTGCCGGCGATCGCGCAGGATGGCCCCGCTCTGCTGGTCTATTCGGCGATGGGCGGTCCGCCGGACAGTATCCGCAGACTGGAGCGCTCGGTCGCATCGGCGATCGAGAAGGCGGCGCTGGCCGGCGAGCGTTTGCGGCTCGCCGAGGCGTGGATGGGGCGCGCGGCGCGGATCGCGTGGCCCGATGAACGGTTCGCCGGATTACGTCAACTGGGCCCCGGGCGGGATGGTCTGCTCATCGCGGAGGCCGCGTTCGATGATGGTCATCCGCAGGCGGCCCGTGACTACATCGCGATGCGACGCCGATCACCCGCGGAGAGCAGCCCGCCCGAGGCCGTCTTTGCCGAAGCGCGGCTCCTCCTGGCAACCGGCGATACGGCGGCAGCGGTCGGATGGCTCGACCGGATGTTCGCCGTGATGCCGATGCTCGACCCGCAGACGCTGTCCCGGGTATCGAACGCGGCGGCGCTTGTCCGGGCCATGGCCCTTCGCGCCGATCTCGCCGCTGGCGCCGATGACAGTCTGGCCGCAGCACGATGGGCGAGGCCGGTGGTGATCCTGTGGTCGGGCAGTGACGGATTCCTGCAACCAATAGTGCGCCGCATGGCGCGACTTGCCGCTGTTCCACTTCCACAATCCAGGAGACCCTGATGTCACACCGCACCACGCGTCACCGGGCGCTGCTCGCGGCGCTCACGATCCCGATGGCCACGCTGTATGTCGCGGCGTGCGGAGGGAACAAACCCACACCGCCGCCGCCGCCCGGTCAGCCGGTGGCGGAGGGCCCACCCGAATGCCCAATCGATACGGTCACGTTGAGGTTGGGGCGGGACAGCGTGAGAAAGGTCACCATGTTGCAGGTCTCCGGTCCGAAGACGACGGTTCCGGAGTTCAACGATTGCCAGCGCTTTGCGACTACCGATGAGAAGGCGTACGGGCCACTAGTCGGCATCTTCGCCGCCGACTCGCTCAACGACATCATCCTCCACATCCGCCAGCTCGCTGCGGCCAATGATTCCAACCGAGCCCTCGCCATTGCGGTGATCGTCAGCTTCGACAGCGCCTATACGCCGCTGGGAATAAAGCCAGACATCAACTGCCTGTACCTGGCCGCGGAGCCGGGCAACAAGAACATCGGCGATTCGGCGTTCGTGCTTCCGGTGACGAGCGATGCCGACTGCGTTACGCCGCGATCGATCAAGGCGCTGATGACGGACAGCACTGTCACCTACCTCCCCGTCGCTCCCCGTGATCTCGGATCGAAGTACAAGGCGGCCAATCGTGATTACCCGGAGGTCGCCCGCTGGGATTGGGACCGCAGGGCGAAGCAGCAATACATCGGCATCGGCTGCCGCGAACAGTGGTGCGAGATTGGCAAGCTCAAGCAGGAATCACCGAAGTACGACGATGCGGGCATGATCCCTCACCATCGACGCAAGCTGCAGATCAAGGGATGGTATGATGAGGAAGTTCTCGCCGTGAACGACGCCACCGGGAAGGGACTCGTCCCGGGACCGGTGGTCGGCACGATCGTGCCGGCACCCGGCCTTGAGGACCTCACCATGGCGGACTATGACACCGGCTTCACGACGGCAGCGCGGGTATATCTCAATAACGATCTGCCAGCGTACCAGAAGAAGTTCGGCTTCCTCAAGACCAAGTCACCGGGGAACCGGCACCTGTTCAATGCCATTGCCATGTGTCACGTTGGAACCAGCAACAAGTGCGACATCCCGGATGGAATGGCGCCGAAAAACTGCGATATCAGCGGAGGCGAGTGGTACGCGCGAGTCCAACCCGTCGGGACGGCGCCGGCCCGGTATCTGTGCGTGACGCGCCGGACACACCAGTTGCCCGAGCTGCTCAAGCGGATCGCCGGTGTGGTCCGCTGGCGCTGGAAGATCTCGGACCAGAACGCCTGGATCGCCTGCCCGGCCGGATGCTGCGAAGTGGTCGGCGAGAAATAGCGCCGGATCAGCCCGTCGGGGCGCCGCCGCCGCGAGTACGGTGGGGGGCGGCGCCCGATGGGTCAGGTCGCGGTCGAGATGGGTGCGCCCGGCACCGGCTCCGCCGGCAGCGGCAACTTGAACAGCCTCCGGGCGTTCTCGTACATCAGGGCCTGGCGCGCTTCCGGGGTCAGCTCGATTTCCTGCACGAAATCGACGTACGATTTCATCGAGCAGATCGGCCAATCGGTGCCAAAGAGAAATCGGCTGGGATCGCCGGCGTAGAGAATCACGTCTTCGATCTCGTCAGCCATGTAGTCCTCGAACGCGGCGGTGAATTCGCCGAGGACCAGACCCGAAATATCGGCGTGGACATTGGCGTTCTTGTAGACCACCTCCATGCAATCGACCAGCCAGGGATTGCCGAGGTGGCAGATGACGAACTTCACCTTGGGGAAATCCACGGCGACGTCGTCGACCTGAAGCGGATGCGAGTACTTGACCTTGCCCTTCGGGGTGTAGGTGTCGCCGCAATGGATCATCACCGGGACATCGAATTCCTCGGCGAGCGCATAGACCGCCTGCATCCGGGTGTCGCTGGGATAGAACGGTTCGTATCCGGGATAGAGCTTGAGGCCCTTGACCAGGCCCGCCGCGAGATAGTCCGCCAGTTCGCGCAGGTCGCGGTGCCGGTAGTTGAGGTAACTGATCCCTGCCACGACGCCGAGGTTGTCGACCCTGGCGACGGCTTCGACGACGGCGGCGGTGCTGGGCCGGTTGGGCGAGACGATGTAGCTGGTGAGCACCAGCGCGTAGTCGATGGCGGCCTCGCCCATCGCGTCCTGAAGCCGCGCCAGGCTGTCGTCGAGTGAAACGGCGTGTTCCTCGTGATAATTATTGAGATGAACGTGACAGTCGACGATCATGCTGCGTTCGCTTTCCTTCCGGCCCGGGGTGGCATGCGATAGCGGCCGATGAGCCGGCGGCCGCGCAGCGCCCGCATCATGCGACGGAATGCTTCGCGCTCGCGCGGGCGCGGGATGCGATAGACGCGACGCCAGAGCGTGTAGAGGAGACGGCGGAGTTCGCTGGCGCCGAGCGAGCGCCGCGGCGTGCCGAGCGACTGGTAGTAGAAGACGTAGCGGTTCAGCTCGTGGCCGGGATGCAATTTCGGATGATAGTAGGGGAAGTCGAGCGGGAGAACACCGCGGCGCCGTGCCAGCGTCGCCAGCCAGGGGTTCGCGGCGTCGACCTCGCCGACGAGGGCGGCGACCGGCTCGCCGCGCACACGGCGTGCGTCGCGGTCGAACCGACGCCGCAGGCTGGCGCGCAGGCGCGGGCCGAGTCGCAGGCCGCGGCCGTGCGGTGCCACCACGAGATATCCGATCACACCCACGTTGACGTTGCCGAGGTAGTTGCCGCTCACAGCGCCGACCACCTCGCCGTGGTGCTCGGCGACGAGCAGATGCCAGGCGACGTCGGTCCAGAGCTGGTCGGCGAGCTCGCGGAGCGAGGCCCGCCACTCGCGAAGCGGCACGGTTTCAGCGGGATCGAACTCGCGCTGCACCAGGCGATACGCCGCGCGCAACGCAGGATCGTCGACCGAGGTGACCTCGCGGATGCGGGCCGCGGGGCGACGAGCGCTCATCGCAGCGTCACCCGCCGCGCCGGCGCGCGGCAGCGCGCGGCGGGATCGGAGGTGGAGGCGGCGGTTCGAACAGGAATTGCAGCGAATCCGCCTCGCGCACCAGCACCGAGCGAACGGTGAGGCCCAGCGAGGAATCGATCGCGTTGCGGAGGCCGGTCTGCCAATCCGCCACCAACGCCGGCTCGATCGCCACCGGTGCCTGCACCACCGCGAGCACGCGGGGCGTGCCGGCGCTGTCGGCAAAGCGCAGGTCGACCAGTTGCGCACCGCCGACGGAGTCGAGACGGGCGTTGACGTAGTCCGTGGCAATGCGGACCAATGAGTCGCGGCGCTCCTGCAGCGTATCCGGACGCCGTTCCGGCGGCGGCGGAAGAAACGCGAGGCCGGAGCGATTGACGTCGTACGACAGCAGCGACCGCACCAGCAGAGAGACGGTGGGGCGCACTCGGCGGCGGAGCGACGCTTCGAGAGCGGCAACCTGTGCCGGCTCGAATGGACGCGGCGTGTAGACGAATGCCGTCACGCGGAGCGTGTCGCGGTCGCGGGCCAGGTGCACGTCGGTGAGACCGGCGCCGGCAACGGACGCCAGATCGGCGTTGAGCACCTCGCGGACGGTGCGCATCTGTTGCCCGGAGGCAATGACCTGCAGCAGGGTGCGCGTCATGATCGCCGTGATCACCACCAGCATGCCGAGACTGACGGCGAAGCGGCGCAGGAAATGGCCGACCGAGAAGTCGGCCAGGGCGTGCACGTGACCTCGGCCCACGAGGCTGAACACGACGGCGGCGGCAATTTCGATGGCCAGGAAGTTGGCGACGAAAAGGAGCAGCGCACCGGAGGCAAGATGGGGCTCGCCCGCGGCGACGCAGAGTCCGGCGGTCGCCAGGGGCGGCACGATCGCGGTGGCGATCGCGACACCCGGAAGCGCCGGCGAGATGCGCTCGTCGACCAGTGCGAACGCACCGGCAAATCCCGAGGCCAGCGCAATGATGACGTCATACAGCGTCGGTGCTGTGCGCGACAGAATCTCCGAGCTGAAGTCGGGGTGCAGCGCGACGCGCCCGATGATCATCGCCACGCCGAACGCCAGCCCGACGCCGATCACCTCGCCGCGCAATGCGGGCGCCAGGAGCCGCCGGTCGCCGGTGGTAAAGGCGAGCGCGATGCCGAAGATGGGGCCCATCAGCGGCGCCACCAGCATTGCGCCGATCACCACGGCCGTGCTGTTGGCGAGAAGACCGAATGCGGCAATTGTGGTCGACAGCACCGTCATCACGTAGAACGACGAGGCCGGGTCGGAGAGCTCCGCGACCCGCGCCGTGATGACCTTCCATCGGGTGCTGCCGATCGGGCTGCCGAGAAAGCGCATCTGCCGCTCGTCGCGTTGATGCCCGGAGGCCCGGGCGTGTGGTCAGGAAGACGGCGCGCCGATGAGGCCGAGCCGGCGCAGCAGCGGCCGCATGGTGACCCCCTGCACGAGGATCGACAAGAGTACCACGCCGAAGGTGACGGTCACAACCTCCTCGCGGCCCGGAAAGTCCGGCGAGAGAGACAGCGCGAGAACCATCGCGAGCGCGCCGCGCACGCCGCCCCAGGTCAGCACGCCGACCCAGCGGCGCGGCACCGGATGACGCGAACGGGCCAGCGCGCCGGCAACGCTGCCCACGACCACGATACGCGCC
>JBOHRZ010000076.1:0-10091 GCA_050732975.1 Gemmatimonadales bacterium | reverse complement strand
ACGTCGACGATCCAGTAGTGCGGAATGTGCCGCTCCTGATACAGCCGTCGCTTGACGAGCCGGTCGCTCCGCTCGGTCGACGGCGAAAGCACCTCGATGACGAGCCACAGCATCGTGATGTCCGCCAAATCCCACGTTTCCCTGAATCGGGTGAGGTCGCCGACAAAGAGATCGGGCTGGACGAGGGTATCGTGGCCCCATGAGATATCGGCCGGCGACTGCAGCAGGTCGTCGCGGCCGTTGGCCTCGAGATATGCCTCGAGCGCGAGCAGGAGACGCTTCACCACCCATTGGTGACGCCCCCCGGGCGCGGGGGTCACCAGCAGCTCCCCGTGGACGGTCTCGTAGCGGTTGCCGTCGTCGGGAAAGTTACGCACCTGTTCAGCGGTGTAGGAAGCGCTGCGGGGCATGGCCACAGTATCGCCTCGGCGGTGGGGGGAAGACAAGCGAACATGCCCGACGATGGCGCTGCGCCCGCCGTGGCATGTCATCGGGCGAACGCACGAAGGCACTGGAAAACGCCACGCGACAAGGGAGAAGGGAGAAGGGAAAAGAAGTCTATCGATGGGTTGGCTCGGGGACCGGTGCGCCGTCGTCGATCGCGGTCGCGATCCACAATTCGATGGCGCGGTCAGCCGCCGAGACTCTGCGCGGCGTTGTGCGTAATGCAGACCATCTCTGCGTTCGTTGGAGACAATGCATCCAGTGGACGCCCATACGATGACGGGACACTTCCTTGGACGCCCCGGGGGATGCCCATGATGCCCTTACTGCCATTGACAAGACTGCTCCGCTGCCCGATACTGGCGTCAGGAAATCTCCCCTCTCGCTTCGGCGAAGGGTGCGAGGCCGCCGCAAGGCGGCCTCAGCTTTTCCGGCCGGACTGACGATGCCGCGCGACACGATTGTCTACGTCGACGGATTCAACCTCTATTACGGCCTCGTGAGGAATACCGCACACAAGTGGCTCGATCTCGAGGCCCTTTGCGCGCGCGTACTGCCCGCAGAGCACCACCGCGTGACCCGGATCAAGTATTTCACGGCGATGGTTGCCCCACGGCCGGACGATCCGCAGAAAGCCACACGCCAGCAGCTCTATCTCCGCGCGCTCCGGACAATCCCTATCGTCGAGATCATTTACGGCCATTTCCTGGTTCATCGTGTTCGCCTTCCGCTGGTCAACCCGACCCCCACCGGCCCGAGAACCGTCGAGGTCCTCCGGGCCGAAGAGAAGGGCTCCGATGTGAACATTGCCACGCATCTCTTGTGTGATGCCTTCGACCGAGCGTTCGAGGCCGCCGTGGTGGTGAGTAACGATTCCGACCTGGTCCTTCCGATCTCGGTTGTGCGGAACAAGTTCGGATTGATTGTCGGGGTACTCAACCCGCATCCCGGCGTTCCGGCCGTTCAACTCCGACGAACGGCAACGTTCGTCAAGCCGATTCGTCGCGGGGTCGCGAGCGTTGCCCAGTTTCCCCGGTTGCTTCGAGACGCCAAGGGCCGGTTCGAGCGTCCGCCGCAATGGACCGGTGGAATGAGCTAGCACGGTGCTGGGCGGAAACCTCCGCAGCCCGGCCAGAGTCGGCGCGGAGGTGGAAGGAGAGATGAAGACCTACCGCCCGAACAACCCCTTGAACCAGTCCCAGATCCCGAACGAGTAGTGCGGCAGGATGTTGATGCCGAGCGCTGACTTGATCAGGTAGAGGAAATTGTCACCCTGAGCGTAGCGAAGGGGCGGAGTGACGGACTCGTTGCGTAGCTCCGCCCCTTCGCTACGCTCAGGGCGACAGACCACTCCTCCGCTTCGCCGCGGGTGAGGCTGCGGTGGTTGCGGCCGGCCAGGAAGACGAGGTAGCCGCAAGGAGAGAAGGAGAGAAGGAGAGAAGTGAGAAGGGAGAAGGGAGAAGGGAGAAGGGAGAGATTGGAAGCCGCGCGCTGGCGGGCAGCTTTGCCAGGAGCTGGCTGACGAACGGGTTCTGGCGGACAGGCGGTGTCATGGGGCTCGAAGGCTGGAAGTCGGGGCGGTGACAGGAGATCGGCAGGAAGAGTATCCGTGTTACCGGCTCGCCACCTTGTCGCAGACGCGCAACAGAATGATCAATTCAGCCGGCATTATCGGTCTGGAACGGTAGATTCCCGTCCGGTTTCACGGCACGCGCCATGCCCGGCTTCTGGTGGCGCGACTGGATAGCCAAGGAACCTTGTCTGGAACCTCTGTTCCCCGAGTCAAGCGACCCGAGTGGCGAGAATCTCGCCGCCCTGTTCGCGCGCCAGGCCGCCCGTCGACCCGACGCCGTTGCGGTCATCGGCAATAACCGAACGACAACGTACGCCGAGCTTGCCCGGCGAATGGACCAGTTCGGTGGCTTCCTTGCGCAATACGGAATCAAGCCGGAGCAGCCCGTCGGTGTGCTGATGCACCGGACCTCCGACCTGATCGCGGCGTTGCTTGCTGTACTGAAGGCGGGTGGCGCATTCGTAGCGCTTGATCACGAGGACCCGCCGGAGCGCACCCGACTGATGCTCGAAGGCGCCCAATGCAATATGGTCCTGGGCGACGGGCCGCTGCTCGCGTGGCTCCGCGACACTCCGGGAACGGATCCGACGATCGCGTTGATCGACATCGCGGAGGCCTGCCGCGTCCCCCGATCCGGCGCGTCCGTCGCCTGCGCCCCCTGTGCTCCCGGCGGTGAGCGGCTGGCGTACATCCTCTTCACCTCCGGCAGCACCGGCGGTCCCAAGGGGGTGGAGGTTGAGCACCGCAACGTCGCAAGCCTGCTCCTCGGCGCTCGCGAACTGCTCGGCTTCACTGAATTCGACCGGTACCTCGCCGTGTCCACCGTGGTGTTCGACGCTGCGATCGCGGAACTCTTTCTGCCTCTGGTCACCGGCGGTGCAGTGGTGCTGCGCGATCGCAAGCTGGTCCTCGATCCGCCCCGCCTCGCCGACGACATCCAGAGCACCGGTGTCACCGTGTTCGCCACGGCACCGTCCGTGTGGTCGGTAATCCTGGCCAGGGTCCCCGATTTCCCCAGGGTGCGGGTGGCAATCACGCATGGTGAGGCCGTGGCGCCGGAACTGGCCGAGCGACTGCTCGCCCGGGGCGACCAGACCTGGAACCTCTATGGTCCCACCGAGACCACGGTCTGGGCGACGGGTCATCTGCTGACAGGCGCAACCCATTCTGGCGAGGTTCGCTCCACCATGTCGGCTCCGATCGGCAGGCAACTGCCGCACGTGACGGTGACGATCGTTGACGAGCGCGGGAATGCGGTCCCGGACGGGGTGCAGGGGGAACTCCGCATCGGCGGGCCCGGACTGGCCCGTGGGTACTGCCGCAACCAGCCGCCGAGTGAACGATTTTCGGTGTACGGTCCCGAGCGACGCAGGTGCTATCGCACCGGCGACGTGGTGGCGCGAGACCGCACCGGCACGCTGCACTACTTCGGACGCAACGACGACCAGATCAAGATTCGTGGGGTGCGAATCGAGCCAATGGAAGTCGAGTCAGCGATCCTGCTTCATCCTGAGGTATTCCAGGCCGCTGCAACCTGGTTCGTGACGCCGGCAGGCTCGCGCGCCATCGTGGCTGCGATGGTGCTCAAACCCGGGACCGCAACACCACCGGATCTGCGAACCTGGCTTGCGACTCGCCTGCCGCCGCCGATGATCCCGACCCGATTTCTCTTCCTGGATGGCCTGCCGTTGTTGTCGAGTGGCAAGGTGGACCGCAATGCGATCCGGGCGCATGCGATGGAAGCCCGAGATCCGTTATCCGCTCCGCGGAATCTGCGTGCCTTGACCGAGACGGAGCGGAAACTGGCGGCGATCTGGCAGCGAACATTGCATCTGGAAGGCGTCGCGCTGGACGATCACTATTTCTCGATTGGTGGTGACTCGCTCGCCGCCGTAGACATGGTGATGGAGGTGGAAACGGTCTTCGGCGCGCGGATACCGACACACGATGTCTACCAGCATCCCACGCTGGAAGAGCTGGCTGATCACATCGACCGGCGGGGCATTCAGCCAGCCGGGCACACGACGTCTTCGTACGTCTTTCCGCTGGTGCCGAACGGCCGCGGCGCACCCTTGTTCTTCAGCGGTGTTGACCAGAAGCTGGCGCGCGATGGATTGTGGTCGGCGGGATGCCCACTGTACGTTATCGCGCGGTGGAACGAGCAGGAGGGATTCGTGCCTGCCGATACGCTGGAGCAGCTCGCCGGTACGCTGATCGAACATATCCGGCGCATTCAGCCGAAAGGACCGTATCGTGTCGCCGGATATTCGTTCGGTGGGCTCATTGCCTTCGAGATCGCGCACCAGCTCCGTCGGGCAAGCGAGGAGATCGAGCTGCTGTTTCTGCTCGACCCGGCCCGACCTGCAGGGCACCGTCGGGCTCGTGACGAATCTCTGCGCTCGGATGAAGGGTACGTCGACGAGCCCTGGGCTGATCAGATTCGGCGCAAGTACCGGATGGCTGTTGGTAGCAAGGGCGGGCTTGTGCCGTATCTGTGGGGCCGCGCATTTCAAACGTTGACTTTCAAACGCGGACCCGGGAAGACGATGCGCGAATGGATCGCCTATCGTTTCCTCGGGATGCATGGATCCCGCCCACAACGCATTTCCCGGATCCTGCGACCCAGGGACGCTCTCATGTACACCGCGAAGCGATTGGCGAAGCGCTACCACGCCCGGCGATTCGACGGTCGTACACTGGCCGTGTTCACTGACAGGGATCGTAGCGGCGTATGGCGCAACCTCCTTGGGGTCGATGCGAATATCAGCGGCATTGATGCGGCTCATACGGAGCTCTTCTCGGAGCCAGCGATGGCGGCCTGGATGACTCGCGTACGTGAGTGCCTCGAGCAAGGGCGCGCCGCAGGCGGCGTTGCCTTCGGCGGCGGACGACCACCATGAGCGGCATTTGGGGGCGAGGTAACGCCAGCGGTAGATTCCGTTCCGGCCTCGCGGACACGCGCGATGCCTGTTACTGATCGTCGTGGGCCCGCGATGCACTTCGTTTCGCAACAAGGGTGTCTTTTGGCCGATAAACCAACGCGTCCTGACGGAGACACCTCTCCGCGCGAACGCATGCATATCGTGATCGCCGGCCACGTCGATCATGGCAAGAGCACCGTCATCGGTCGGCTGCTCGCCGACACCGGATCGCTGCCGGAGGGGAAGCTGGCGGCGGTACGGGCGCACTGCGAACGCACCGCGCGGCCGTTCGAATACGCCTTCCTCCTCGACGCCCTCAAGGATGAACAGGCCCAGGGAATTACCATCGACACCGCCCGCGTGTTCTTCAAGAGTGCGCTGCGGGACTACGTCATCATGGATGCGCCCGGGCACGTTGAGTTTCTGAAGAACATGGTGACCGGAGCGTCACACGCCGAGGCGGCGCTTCTTGTGATCGACGCCAAGGACGGAGTCCAGGAGAACTCGCGCCGCCACGGCTTCCTCCTCGGGATGCTCGGCATCCGCCAATTCGCTGTGCTGGTCAACAAGATGGATCTGGTTGACCATGACAAGGGGCGCTTCGACGAAGTTCGCAAGGAGTACACCGGGTTCCTCAACGAAATCGGATTGCAGGCGACGCACTTCATCCCGGTCGCAGCCCGCGATGGCGACAATCTGGCGACGCCGAGCCAGCGCTTGGCATGGTACAAGGGGCCGACCGTTCTGCAGGCACTGGATGGCTTCACTCCCGAGGCGCCCGCCACCGCGAAACCGTTCCGCATGCCGGTGCAGGACGTCTACAAGTTCACGGAAGGCGGCGACGATCGGCGTATCGTGGCCGGTACCATCAGCACCGGCCGCGTCGGGCTTGGTGACGAAATCGTCTTTTCTCCATCGGGGAAGAAGAGCAGTGTCAAGACGATCGAGGGTTTCAATCGGCCGGCGCAGTCCACGGCGGTTGCGGGCATGGCCACCGGATTCACGTTGGACGACCATATCTACGTGGTGCGCGGCGAAGTCGCCTCGCTTGCCGCCGAGCCGCGGCCGTCGGTGACGACGCGGCTGAAGGTAAGTCTCTTCTGGATGGGAAGAGAGCCGCTGGTGCGCAACAAGGATTACCTCCTGAAGATCGGCACCGCCCGCGCGCCGATGCGGATCGAGCAGATTCACCGCGTCCTCAACGCCTCGACGCTGGCGACCACCGACCGCCAGGATTCGATTCAGCGCCATGACGTCGCCGAGTGCACCCTGCAGTTGAGTCGTGCCGTAGCGGTCGACCTGGCGGACGATCTCCCCGCCACCGGACGCTTCGTCGTGGTCGACGATTTCGAAATCCGCGGCGGTGGCATCATCCGGGAAGCGCTCGCCGACCCTCAGGCTTCGGCGCGCGACAAGGTCTTCACCCGGAACTACAAATGGGAATCGAGCTTCATTCCGCCGGCAGAGCGGGCCGAACGATACGGCCAGAAGGCCAGGTTGGTGCTGATCACCGGGCCGCACGAGGTCGACCGCAAGCGAGTGGCCAAGGAACTGGAACTGCAACTCTTTGCCGACGACAGGATGGTGTACTTCCTGGGAATCGGTAACGTGCTCTACGGCGTGGACGCCGACCTCGAACGCGACACCGCCAATCGCGCCGAGCACATCCGTCGCCTGGGCGAAGTGGCCAACATCATGCTCGATGCCGGCATGATCGTGGTCGCCAGCGCGGCGGATCTGACCCGCGATGAACTGCGGCTCATCGAGACCAGTGTGGACGCCGATCGTATGCTGACCGCATGGATCGGCGATCACCGCACAACCGACTTCGATGCCGATCTGTTTCTTGACTCCGACGACCCGGAAGGTGGCGCCGAGCAACTACTCCGGCTGCTACAGGAGTCAGGAGCGGTGGATGGAGTAAGCGATGTTTCGTGAGACGCAGCTGCGGTCCGTGGCGAAGGCCTTTTCGTGGCGAATCATGGGCACGGTGGCCACCTGGATCATCGTCTTCATCTTCACCCGCAAGGTGGTGCTCTCGCTCGCCGTCGCCGGCCTCGAATTCGTGACCAAGATCGGGCTCTTCTGGCTGCATGAACGGATGTGGGATCGGCTGCGTTTCGGGAAGCGGCGCCTGGAACCGAAGGTGCTCTGGTTCACGGGGCTCTCGGGGTCCGGCAAGAGCACCGTCGCCGATTGGGTAGCAGCCGACCTGAAGCGGCGAGGCTTCCCCGTCGAACGGCTGGACGGCGACACGGTGCGGAACATCTTTCCGAATACCGGGTTTACCCGTCCGGAGCGGGATGCGCACATTCGCCGGGTGGGATTTCTGGCCGGCAAGCTGGAACAGCACGGGGTGTTCGTCGTAGCGTCGTTCGTGTCGCCCTACGAGGAATCCCGTCAGTTCGTGCGATCGCTGTGCAATTCATTCGTGGAGATCTACGTGTCGACACCGATCGAGGAGTGCGAACGACGCGACGTCAAGGGTCTTTACGCCAGGGCCCGCCGCGGCGAGATCACCAGTTTCACCGGCGTCAGCGATCCGTTCGAGGTACCGCAGCGGCCCGAGCTGGTCCTGGACACCACCGACATGAGCGTCGAGTCTGCCGGGCGAGAGGTCCTTCGTCACATCCACGCCGGAGCGATGCGCCTGTGAGCGACTCGCTCGATGTCCTCGAGGCGCGCAGCGTCCATCTCCTGCGCGAGGCCTACGCCAATTTCAAGCAGCTCTGCATGCTCTGGTCGATCGGCAAGGACAGCACGGTGCTGCTCTGGCTTGCCCGCAAGGCATTCTTCGACCACGTCCCGTTTCCGCTGGTGCACGTCGACACGTCATTCAAGATTCCCGAAATGATCACCTATCGCGATCGTCTCGCCATGGAGTGGAAGCTGACGATGATCGTGGGCCAGAATCGCGATGCGTTGGATCACAAGCAGACCTTCCCCGACGGCAACGCCGACCGGATCACCTGCTGCCGGCTGCTCAAGACGACGGCGCTGAAGAACACGCTGAGCGGGGAGGGGACGCGCCATCGTCTCAACCTCGCCACCGGCAAGTATGAGGTGGACCAGAACACCGAACCGTTCACCGGCGTGATCGTGGGAGCCAGGGCGGACGAAGAGGGAAGCCGATCGAAGGAGCGCTATTTCTCGCCTCGCAGCGAGACCAATGTCTGGGATGTGGGCGACCAGCCACCGGAGCTCTGGAATCAGTACAAGACCGATTTCGCTCCGGGGACGCACGTGCGGATCCACCCGCTGCTGGACTGGACCGAGCTCAACATCTGGGAATACATCGAGCGCGAGAAGATCCCGACGGTTTCCCTCTACTACGACCAGGGCGACGGCACCCGCTACCGCTCCCTCGGCTGCGGCCCCTGCACCGGGAAGGTGCAATCCGACGCCGGAACCGTGGAGCAGATCATCGTGGAACTGCGGACCGGCCGATTCGCCAACATCGCCGAGCGGTCCGGGCGGGCACAGGACAAGGACGATGGCGGCGGGCTGGAAACGCTGCGGCGCGATGGGTATATGTAGCGCCTTGCCCTCTGAGAGCGGCCAAGCCGTTGGACCCGCTGAGGCGGCATCCGCGCCGGTTTACCAGTACTGGCCTGACAATGACGGAAAGGACGTCGATCGTGTCCATCGTAACGCTCTTGACTAAGCGGATCTCCAACTATGACAACCGCGATTCCGTCGGCGCGAGGTTTCGTGCGAGGCGCATTGCTCCGTTACGTGCGATGATCGTCGAGGTTTACGAGCGGCACGGCGCAGTCAGCATCGTAGATATTGGCGGGACGGAACGTTACTGGAACATTATCCCGCGACGGTTTCTCGACGATCACAACGTGAACATCACAATCGTAAATCTGCCGGGCTGTGGAAGGCCAGCCGATCATGGCCCGTTTCGGTTCGTGGACGCCGATGGGTGTGACTTGGCAAGCTTTGCGAGCGAGTCATTTCACATCGCGCATTCGAACTCCGTTGTTGAACACGTCGGCGATTGGAACCGCATGGTGCAGTTCGCGAAGGAACTATCGCGTGTGTCGCAGAGATATTTTGTTCAGACGCCCAGCTTCTGGTTCCCTGTCGAACCGCATTTCCTCACGCCTTTCTTCCATTGGCTTCCGAAGCCAACTCGCGTGTGGTTGGTCTTGCATGCGCGGCTCGGTCACTGGGATAAGGCGTCGTCCATTGACGAGGCGGTTCGCGCGGTAGAGAGCGCACGTTTGCTCAACAAAAAAATGTTTCAGGAGTTGTTCGCCGACGCTGATGTCTTGACGGAACGGTTCCTGTGGTTGCCCAAATCGTTCATTGCCGTAAAGAGATAAGTACCCCGCAGGCCGCCCGGGTGAATGCGATCCTTTCTGGTGTTGCCAGTGCCCGGCGAAGGGCGACGGCGAATCAACAGTTTTGCGGGTTTCTCCCCGCTTGCGGGGCTCGACCAGGCGTTGCGCGCTTGGAGAGCTCCCATAATTCGCCATTGGCACTCTGCACTACCAGCGAGCCGGGTTCTGAAACGGTGTACACGAGCCGATACTGACCCCAGTCGACGCGGTAGCCGACAAAGCGCCGTAACGCGTTGAAATACTAGCTCTTAGGCAATCAGCGGGTGGAGAGGACGAGGGTCGCCGCCAGCGAATACCAGCGGCCTGACTTCTGCCTGTTTCAATGAGGACCGGTTCGCCGGGAGATTGCTGGCCGTGACACTTACTGTGGGCGCCGGAAAATGACCTACCTACACAAACTGGCTCAACGGCTCTCCCGGATAAAACCGCACATTCTCGGGGCCATTGCCGCGCTGGCGAGCTGCTCGCCGAGCGCCACGCAGCAGATGGCCGGTTCCAACCCCCAGGACGGTTCGACGTCCGGGGCCGCCAGTCTTTCCGTTTCCCCCCAGAGCATGACAATCGATCCCGGCGACAGCCTCCACCTCTTCGCCTGGCTGCACGATGCCGCCGGCGACAGCGTCACGGCAGCGGTGACCTGGGTGGCCTCCGACGGTGCGATGATCGACTCGGCCGGCTGGTTCATCGGCGGGCCGGGCGGCAGCTATCACGTGCGCGCCGCCTTGCGATCCGACCCGGCGCTGCACGACTCATCAACCGTCGCCGTCCGGCCGGGGCAGGCTCTGAGCGAGCTCGGCCTCAGCC
>JBOHRZ010000075.1:0-10151 GCA_050732975.1 Gemmatimonadales bacterium | reverse complement strand
GCGGATGCCTGAGCTGCGTGCCGAGGCGCTGCGGCAGATGGCTCACGATTCTGCTCCGCAGGCCGTGACGATCGTGCGCTCCGTGCTGCGCGACCCGGACGCGTCGGTGCGGAGTGAGGCGCTGACGCGGCTCGCGTCGCTCGATGCCGCCGGCCTTGCCGACACGGCGCTGGCCATGTACCACGAGGATATTTCCGCCGATGCAAGGGCAACGGCGCTTCGAGTCTATGCGATGGCGGCTGGCGAGTCTGCCCTGGCCACCGCGGTCGAGGCGAGTGGCCCGGCACACGCTGAACGGGTACGGGGAACGGCGGCCGGGCTGTTGGCGCGGATGCACGCGCCAGCCGCTGTGGATGCGCTGGTGCGGCTCACCGATCCGGTCGAGGTTCGGGGGCTCCGCACCGCAGCGCTCGGCGGCCTCTTACAGAGCGGTGACACCGCGCGTGCGCTCGCGGTGGCCACGCGCGGCATCAAGGATTATGACCCGCTCTACGCCGAGGCCGCGGTGCGGTATCTGGGCCGGTTGGGGACGCCGGCGGCAAGAGCGGCACTCGACGACGCCCTGAAGACCGAGGATCGGGTGCTCGTCAAGAAGGCGATCGAGCAGACGCTGGCCGGTCCGGGTGGCCGCGGTGGGCGGGGAGGACGTGGCGGAAGTGGGGGTGGCTGAGTCTTTCGGCGGAGGGGGAACGCGATCAGGTCGTGTTTCGGTGCATATTGTCAGTGCTTCCCTCTGCCACGCACGCCGACCAACCGAGGCCTGTACCGATGAGAGCCCTGCGCCGATCCGTGCCGCTGACCTTTCCCGCGCTCTTCGTGCCGGCGATGCTGGCGATCGCGGGATGCGCCCAGCACGCCACCACCGCCGACATGGTGCTTCGCAACGGCAAGGTCGTGACGATGGATTCGACCCTTCCCACCGGCCAGGCGATCGCCATCTCGGCCGACACGATCTTGGCCGTCGGCACGGACACCGCGATCCAGCGCTACATCGGCGCAAACACGAAGGTCATCGATCTCCGGGGTCACCTCGCCATCCCCGGCTTCATCGAGTCGCACGGTCATTTTACCGGACTGGGCGAGGCGCTTAGCGAGCTCCACCTGATGGGAGTCCCGTCGTGGCAGGAAATCGTCGCGATGGTTGGGGACGCCGCGAAGACGGCCAAGCCGGGCGCCTGGATTCAGGGTCGCGGCTGGCACCAGGAGAAGTGGAACCGTTCGCCCGGCCGCGTGGTCGAAGGCTTCCAGACCAATGATCTGCTCAACGAGGCGGCGCCGAATAATCCGGTGATTCTCGGCCATGCCAGTGGACACGCGTTGATCGCCAACAATGCGGCGCTCAAACTTGCGGGGATTGGCTCCTCGACTCCCAACCCTCCGGGCGGCCGGATCATCAAGGACCCGAGCGGCCGTCCTACGGGCGTTCTCGTGGATCGCGCGCAGGCACTCGTGCGCAAGTCGTTGGGCGAATATCTCTCGTCGCTTACCCCGGAGGAGTCCCGGGCCGAATTCCGGAAGCAGATTCATCTCGCCACGCAAAACGCGCTCGCCAATGGCGTCACCATGTTCCAGGACATGGGCGAGTCGTTCGCGACCATCGATGCGATCAAGCAGATGGTGGATTCGGGCGACATGCCGCTGCGCCTCTACATCCTGGTGAGCCAGGGCGAAGCACGCCAGGACGATATCGACTCGCTCACGGCGCACCGGATGATCGATTACGGCAACGGACATCTCACCGTGCGCGGCATCGGCGAGATCACCTCCGACGGCGCACTCGGCTCCAGAAGTGCCTGGATGCTCAAGCCGTATGATGACGATCCGACCAACACCGGACTCAATGTCACGCCGATGTCGCGGATCAAGGAGATCGCCGAGATCGGCATCGCGCATGGATTCCAGATCTCGGTGCACGCCATCGGCGATCGCGCCAACCGGGAGACGCTCAACGTCTATGACTCGGTGTTCCAGGAGCATCACGTCAAGAGCGACACGCTCCGCTGGCGGATCGAGCACGCGCAGCACCTGAACCCGGCTGATATCCCGCGGTTCGGCCAGATGGGCGTGGTGGCATCGATGCAGGGAATTCACGCCTGCTCCGACGCGCCATATGTGCTGCCGCGCCTTGGTACGCAGCGCGCCAAAGAGGGCGCCTACGTCTGGCAATCGCTGTGGAAGACCGGTGCGGTCGTCACCAACGGCACCGACGTCCCCGTCGAGGAGATCAGTCCGATCGCGTCGTTCCATTGCAGCGTGACGCGCGACGCGGTCGGCACCGATTCGGCGTTCTTCCCCGAACAGAAGCTCTCGCGCCAGCAGGCGCTGCAGACGTACACCACCAACGGCGCATTCGTCGAGTTCCACGAACACCAGACCGGCTCGCTGGTTCCGGGCAAGTGGGCGGACATCACGGTGCTTTCCCGCGACATCATGACCGTGCCGGACGATTCGATCCTTGGCACCAAGGTGCTCTACACGATCGTGGGCGGGAAGGTCGCGTATACGGCGGGGCAACAATGAAACAGATCGCGGTGCTGACCTCGACTCTGGTGATGCTTGCTGCTGCCCCGACGCTCGCGCGAGCGCAGGGCCGCCTATCGCGCTCGGCCGCCAACGCGCAGCCGGTCGTGGTGCACGCGGCGCGGCTCTTCGAGGTCGTGCCGGGCAGGATCGTGAGTCCCGGTGAGGTGCTGGTGCAGGGTGATCGCATCCAGGCCGAAGGCACGTCGGTGCCGCACCCGGCCGGGGCGAGAGTGATCGACCTGGGTGACGTGACGCTGATGCCGGGACTGATCGACGCACACGTCCACCTTTTCCTGCACCCGGAACCGCCTTCGGAGGGAATGCAGACGATGGATGAATCGGTGCCGCAGCGGACCATCGAGGCGACACTGGCCGCCAAGGCGGACCTGATGGCGGGCTTCACGTCCGAGCGCGACATGGGGACCGAAGGTGCGGGCCCGGCGGATGCGGCGATCCGCAATGCCATCGACCGCGGCGAAATTCCCGGTCCGCGGCTCCGGATCAGCGGGATGGCAATCTCGATTCTTGGCGGACACGAGGACGCCATCGGCTTCAACCCCGCGCAGCACGTGCTCGGTAATGCCGATTATGCGGATGACACCGAGCACCTGATCGAGATCATCCGCGAGCAGCACAAGGAAGGGTCGACGTTCGTCAAGATCTACCAAACCGGGACCGATCGGATGGTGCCATCCGGGTCGGCTCCGTGTCTGGGCAACCCGATCTGCGCGCAGCTCGGTATTGGCGAACAGGCCGGCGACTCCGCGTTCTGGGAGTTCAACACTCCGTACCAGTACACCGAAGAGGAACTCAAGGCGGCGGTCGCCGAGGCCGCCCGGCTCAATACCAACGTCGGAGTGCACTGCCAGGGCGAGCCGGCGGCGCGGTTTGCGGTGGAAGCGGGGGTGGCGTCCATCGACCATGCGACGCAGCTCAGCGACGGCACCATGAAATTGATGAAGCAGAAGGAGATTCCCGCGGTGCCAACGTTCACCATCTTCGAGTACTTCGCGGATCACTCGGGTGGTCCGGCGGCGGCGCGCGAGCACGCCATGCTGGACTACAAGATTCACGAATTCAAGCGGCAGGTGGCGGCCGGGGTTCCGATGGCGGTGGGGTCGGACGTGGGCCCGTTCCCGCACGGGACGCAGGCCAGGGAGTTCGAGCTGATGGTGCAGTACGGGATGACGCCGCTCGCGGTGCTGCAGGCCGATTACCTGAACGATCCGCGCATTCTGACCTGGCAGAACGACGTGGGCCAACTGAAGCCCGGATACTTCGCCGATGTCATTGCGGTGCCCGGGAATCCGCTGCAGGACATTACCGCGCTCGAGCACGTGCAGTTCGTGATGAAGGGCGGCGTAGTGTTCAAGGGCGAGGGTGCGGAGGTCGGGAAGTAGCAGCCGGCGTCGGTGGACGCCTCGCGGTGGCACGTCGCCAGGCCGGCAACCAGGGCCGCTGACGACGAACCGTCGTGCTCCCGGTCAGTGCCCCACGACGTGAAACGAGAACGTACCGCTGCTGACGTGCCCGTCGTCGGCGGAGCCGTTGCGCCACTTGATGAGATAGGTCCCCGGCGGCAGTGGCCTGGTCACCGGTCCGGCGACCGTGGTGTCTCCGGCGGTGAACCGGACGTGCAGCTTCTCGACCAGCGTGGAATCCGCCTTCAGGATTGCAATCGACGTGGCCAGGAGGTTCACCCCTTCCGTGAAGGTGAGCGAAATCTCCTTCGGCGCGATGACTGTCGAACCTTTCGCGGGGGACGAGGACTTGAGGCCGGCGTGTGGTACCGTCGCCGTGCCGAACACGGCCGCCAGCAGGAACATCGTTCTCATCGACATCTCGACTCCAGGATGAACGTGACAGTCGGCAGGATGACCGACACCGGCGAAGTCAAAGCGGGCCCAGAGGGAGTCGAACCCCCAACCTCTTGATCCGTAGTCAAGTGCTCTATCCAGTTGAGCTATGGACCCCTTGTCGGCCGCTGGCCTGCGCCGGCGGCCGTCTCTCCATGGGCGGTACAAGACTCGAACTTGTGACCTCTACGATGTCAACGTAGCGCTCTAACCAGCTGAGCTAACCGCCCGGGTCTTCAGCCACCTGCGGAGACGGGCAGCGGGGCCCTGAGCCCGGCTGCCCGTTCCCTACACCATGGCGGGGGTGGGATTTGAACCCACGACCTCCGGGTTATGAGCCCGGCGAGCTACCAGACTGCTCCACCCCGCGTCGCGCATGTCCCGGGCAGGCCATCAGGCCTGCGAGGGATCGAACTCCGGGACCGTCGCCGGTCCGCCGCCGTCCTCAACCTTCCGCAGAGCGGGAAACGGGACTCGAACCCGCGACCCCAACCTTGGCAAGGTTGTGCTCTACCAACTGAGCTATTCCCGCACGGTGCCGAAACTATCCTTGGGAATGGATGGGTGCAACCGAGCGGATCCGCCGTGTCGCCCGGGGACAAGTGGAGGCGAGGGGGATCGAACCCCTGACCTCGTGAATGCCATTCACGCGCTCTCCCAACTGAGCTACGCCCCCATTACCTTTTTTCGCCGGGTACGCCTCGCGGGTACGACGGCGGGCGGTCAACCTATCTGTCGCGTCAAATCGTGTCAAGGAAAATCAGGGCCTTTTGCGATCGCGGTCGCTCATGTATGGTTTGATCACGCGTCAATGAAGCGTTCCATCGTGTCCGCAGCTCGGTCGAGCATTCCGGTATCCAAGCCGGTCCTCGTCCGGCATCTTCCCGACGATCTCTCGCTCGCGGAGATCCTCGCCGCGGAAGCGCCTCTCCGCAAGTCCCGCAAGCGCGAAACCTCCCGCTCGCTCGGCGTCTACGATGCCGACGGCGACATTCTCGACCAGTACCTGTTCGAAGTCTCCCGCACGCCGCTGCTGACCGTGGCGCAGGAGATCGCCATCGCCCGCCGGGTCCGCCGCGGCGACGAAGACGCGATGCGCGAGCTGGTCAAGCGCAACCTGCGCTTCGTGATTTCGGTCGCCAAGAAGTACCAGAACCGGGGCATGCCGCTCACCGACCTGATCGGCGAGGGCAACGTCGGCCTGATGACCGCCGCGCGGAAGTTCGACCCCGACCAGGGCGTCAAGTTCATCTCCTATGCCGTGTGGTGGATCCGCCAGTCGATCCTCGCGTCGCTGGCGCGCCACGGGCGCACCGTACGGGTACCGCTCAACCGCACCGCCGACCTGTCGCGGATCATCCGCGCCGCCGAGGCGCTGCGCCAGGAACTCCGCCGCGAACCGACACCCGAGGAACTCGCCCGTTCGACCGGGCTGTCGCTCGAAGTGGTGCAGTCGCTCGCCGCGCTCAACACCGCGGAGGTGCGCCTCGACGCCCCGCTCGACCCGGACGGCGAGCGTTCGCTGATCGACCGCTTCGCAGCCGAAGACCTCCCCGACACCGAAGAAGAGGTGATGGGACACTTTCGGGCCGAAGAGGTAGCCCGGGCTCTCCGCTCGCTCCCCGCTCGCGACTCGCGGGTGCTGACCCTCTACTTCGGACTCGATGGCGACCGTGAGCACACTCTCGAAGAGATCGGGGCGATGCTGGGCGTGACCCGCGAGCGCGTCCGCCAGCTGCGCGACCGGGCGCTCAAGCGTTTGCGCGAAGGCGAAGTGGGAAGGGCGCTGGCGAGCTTCGCGGCCTAGAAAAGCAGGATAGAAGAGAGAAGAGAGAGGAGAGAAGGGACGACCCGACTGTCGGGATGATCAGGACGGTCGGGTTTTCACCTCTCTCCTCTCTCTTCTCTCTTCTATCTTTCTCCCATGGCGAAAAAGCAGCGCGCCGAGCGCGAAGTCTCGGCCGGCGGAATCGTCTTCCGTCGCGATCCCGACGGAACGCCGCGGTTTCTGCTCATCAAGGACAGCTACAAGAACTGGGGTTTTCCCAAGGGGCATCTCGAGGAGGGCGAGTCGCCCGTCGTCGCCGCCACTCGGGAAACCCGCGAGGAAACGGGGCTCGATGATCTCGTCGCCCTGGGGCCGATCCGGATCATCGACTGGTTCTTCCGGTTTCGCGGCCGGGTGATCCACAAGTACTGCCACTTCTTCCTGTTCGAATCGGCCAGCGGTGAGTGCGTACCTCAGGTCGAGGAGGGGATCACCGCGGTGCGCTGGGAACCGCTGGACAAGGCGCTCGATGTGCTGAGCTACGACAACGCCCGGGGCGTGCTGCGACGCGGATCGGAAATGGCGCGCACCCTGATTGCGATAGGCAGCGGCCGCGCCCGCGCCAGGCCGAAGCCGATCCAGCCCGCGGGGTCCTGAGGCCGGGATGGCGGTCGCGGTCGCGGCCCTCCTCGACCGGCGAACCGCTGTGCAGGCGCTTCGCAAGGCGCTGCCCCGCGTGGACTGGCAGCTCTTCGTCGCCCGGTCGCCGTCGCATCTCGTCACCCTGCTGTATCGCCACCCGCTCGACGTCATCGTTCTGGGCGGCGACGTCGCCCGCGGCCCGGTGCTCGCGATGTGGCGGGAACACTTCCCGGCAATTCCCGTGGTGGCCTATCTGGCGGTCCGGGGCGACGACGCCGATTTCCTCACCACGATGCGGCGTGACGGGGTTGACGCGATGGCGATCGAGGGTCTCGACGAACCGGCGCTGCCGCGAATCCTGGCGCGCCACAGTCTCACCGCTCACCGCCTCGCCGACCTTGTTCCGCTCGCCGGACGCATTGACCTGGTCGACGACCTGCAGCGCCGTGCCTGGCGCGAGATCGTCGCTACGGCGGGCCAGCGCGCGGCAACGGCCTCTCTGGCGCGCAGGCTCGGCATCCAGCGCGAGACACTCTCGCGCCGCTTCGGCGCCGGCCGCGCTCCCGCACTCAAGCGCGCCATCGACGCCGCCCGACTGGTCGTGGTGTCGCGCCTGCTGGAAAATCCCGGTTATTCGCTGGAGGATGTCGCCCGGCTCGCCGGCTTCTCGTCGGTCTCCAATCTCCAGGCCTGTGCCCGGCGCACCTTCGGCACGTCCGCCGGCCGACTGCGTGAACTTCGCGTCGATGAGGTGCCGGAGCGACTGGTCGGCGACTGGTCGCCGGGCTGGGACTGAACACGAGGGAATGTCACTTCGGTCTCCCCGCTCTCTCCGCTCTCCTCGCTCTCTCTACTAGCTTCTTGCCTTGTTCCGGCTACTTGCTTGTGATTATTTTCACAAGCTTCCACGGAGCCTGCTTCTGACCTCTTAGCGGTTGAGGGTTATGCCTACGGATTCCATGCTGCGTCCTGGCGAGTTGAAGGAAATTCTGCTCAAGGAAATCGAGGCTGCCGACCTCGGTTCGATGGACATCAGCGACGTCGGGACCGTCCTCGAGGTGAAGGACGGTGTGGCGCTGATCTACGGCCTTCGCAGCGCCATCGCGGGCGAGATGCTGGAGTTCACCGCGCGCGAGACCGGCGACGTGATCACCGGTCTGGTGCTCAACCTGGAACAGGATTCGGTTGGCGCCGCCATCATGGGCGACTACCTGAAGCTCAAGGAAGGCGACGAGGTGCGCTGCACCGGCCGCCTCCTCGAAGTCCAGAGCGGTCCGGCGATGCTGGGTCGCGTGGTCGACGCACTGGGGCAGCCGGTCGACGGCCTCGGTCCCATCGAGGCGACCACCGCGCGGCCGGTCGAGATGATCGCCCCGGGCATCATCGTACGGCAGCCGGTGAACGAGCCGCTGCAGACCGGGATCAAGGCGATCGATTCGATGATCCCGATCGGCCGCGGTCAGCGCGAGCTGATCATCGGCGATCGCGGCACCGGCAAGACGGCAATCGCGATCGACACCATCATCAATCAGAAGGGGACCGGCGTCGTCTGCGTCTACGTCGCCATCGGGCAGAAGCGCTCGACCGTGGCGACCGTCGTGGAAAAGCTCAAGGCCGCCGGCGCGATGGATTACACTGTCGTGGTGGTCGCGTCGGCGTCCGACCCGGCTCCGCTGCAGTTCATCGCCCCGTACGCCGGCTGCGCCATCGCCGAGTACTTCACCTACGAGGAGGGCAAGGCGGCGCTGTGTGTGTACGACGACCTGTCGAAGCAGGCCGCCGCGTACCGCCAGATGTCGCTGATCCTTCGCCGGCCGCCGGGACGCGAAGCCTATCCCGGTGACGTCTTCTATCTCCATTCGCGGCTCCTCGAGCGTGCGGCCAAGATCAGCAACGACCCCGAGGCGGCGCGGCTCGATCCTCGCATCAAGAAGCCGGGCGGCTCGCTCACCGCGCTGCCGATCATCGAGACCCAGGCCGGCGATGTCTCGGCGTACATCCCGACCAACGTGATCTCGATCACCGACGGCCAGATCTTCCTGCAGACCGATCTCTTCTACGCCAACGTGCGGCCGGCAGTCGACGTCGGCATCTCGGTGAGTCGCGTCGGCGGCAACGCCCAGATCAAGGCGATGAAGCAGGTGGCCGGGCCGCTGCGCCTTTCGCTGGCACAGTACCGCGAGCTGGAGGCGTTCGCCCAGTTCGGGTCCGACCTCGACGCCGCCACCCAGCGTCAGTTGGCGCGCGGCGCCCGCACGGTCGAGATGCTCAAGCAGCCGCAGTACGCGCCGGTACCGGTCGAGGAGCAGATCGTCGCGATCTACGCGGTGACCAACGGGCAGCTCGACGACGTCGAGGTGCACAGCGTGCGGAAGTGGGAGCAGGACTTCGTTGCCTGGCTCCGCGCCAGTCGCCCGAAGGTGCTCGCCGACATCCGCGAGAAGAAGGTGCTTGACGATGCCGTCAAGGTCGAACTCGACGGCGCGATCGCGGCCTTCAAGCCGATGTTCAAGCCGTAGATGGCGACCAACCGCGCCCTCAAGGGGCGGATCCGCTCCATCAGCAACACCCGCAAGATCACGCGGACGATGGAGCTCGTTGCCACGTCGAAGCTCAAGCGGGCGCAGGATCGCGTCACCGCGGCTCGACCCTATGCGCAGGCGTTGCGCGCGGCGATCAGCGACCTCTACACGCCCGATCTCGCCTCGCAGTTCGCCCTGCTGCGCACCCCGCCCGGGCCCGCCGATGGCGGTCCGACCCGCGCGGTGCTGATCCTGATCACGTCCAACCGGGGACTGGCCGGCGGCTTCAACTCCAACCTGATCAAGGAAGCGCGGCGGCGGCTTGAGGCTCTGACTGCAGAAGGATATCAGGTCGAACTGATCGGGATCGGCAAGAAGGGCATCTCCTTCTTCCGGTACATCGGGAAGAAATTCCGCTCGGAGCGTATCGACATCGGCGACCGGCCGACGCCGGAGCACGCCGCGTCGGTGATGGACGAGCTCACCGCGGAATTCGCCGCCGGGAAGCTGGGCGCGGTCGACCTGGTGCACTCGCAGTTCGTCACGGTGCTCAACGCCCCGCCGGCGACGGTGCAGGTGCTGCCCGTCCCGGCGCCGGAGAAGGCGAAAGGCGGCATGCGCCCCGACTACATCATGGCGCCCGACCCGATCACGCTGCTCGAGGCGCTGCTACCGCTCTACGTGCGAAACTCGCTGTACCGCGGCCTCGTCGAGACGGTGGCCGCCGAGCAGGCCGCGCGCCGCACCGCGATGAAGAACGCGACCGACAACGCCGGCGAGCTGCTCAACAAGCTGCGCCGTCAATTCAACCGCCAGCGTCAGGCGCAGATCACCAAGGAG
>JBOHRZ010000074.1:0-10191 GCA_050732975.1 Gemmatimonadales bacterium | reverse complement strand
GGAGCCGGTGGCGCCGCGACGGTGACCGTCGCCACGGACGTCATCTTACCCTTCAGGCTGTACGCCGCGACCTGGGCTGTTCCGATCGTGGTAGCGGTGTACAGCCCGGTGAGCGAATCGAGCGTGCCCACGCCGGTCAGGCGGTAGACAACCTGATCGGGCTTGCCGCAGTAGGTGGCTGTCGCGGTAAACGTCTCCGTCTGTGCCGGCTGCAGGTCCGCCGAGGTCGGTTGGATGCTTACCATGTCGTTGGCATGGTTGCAGCCGTGGCCGAGCATCAGCGAGATGCCGAGTTCGCCGGCCAGGTAGGTATTGCTCTTATCCAGGAAGCCCTTGGGCAGATAATCGATCACGCCTTCGGCACGGATGTTCCATCGATGGCTCGGCCGCCAGCGCAGGCCGGTTCGTCCGGTCAGGCCCGGGTCCTTACGATCGATCGACGCGCCCAGCACGGTGTAGTTCCCGCCGGCGCCGAACATCCAGCTGGCGTGCTCGCTGAGCGGGGCATTGTAGACGATCTGAAGGTGGAACGGCCGGTACCGCAGCCGTGCTACCGGATAGTTCGTCGTGGCCGGAATGGCGGGCTGGTTCTCGACCAGGTCGGTCTCATTGTACGATCCGTCGGCCTCGATCGTCCAGTTCTTGGCGAAGAAATACCCGATTCGTCCGCCGACGCCGGTATGGTCGAGGGCTGCGCCGTGAGTGTCGTAGACGCCGGGGTACTTGACGACACGCCCCATGGCGCCGAGTTCCCAGGTCCCCTTGCTGATGTCCTTGTCCTGGGCGAGCAGGGGAGAGACCGCAGCGATCGAGCCGATCAATACCCACGCGAAGCGTTGCATCGACAACCTCCCTGAAGTTCCTTTGCCCGGCAGAGGGATTACCGGGTAAGCCACACACGGTCAGTTATTTGCGCCACCAATTGAAACATCGATCCCCGGCTGCGCAAGAGAAGATCTCAATATCAAAGATTGCGCCCCGATCATGAATCCGCCATGCATTCGTCGGGAAGGAACCGCCGGTCCGGGATTACATTGTTCCCGCCACGTTCCTAGGCGACGGTTGAGCGATGCTTTTCCCCACATGGGTATTCAAAATCAGACGCGGTTCCCGGCCGGATGTCGGATTCCCGATGGCGGTGCTACTGCTTGCAGGCCTGGCTGGTCGTGCCGGCGCGCAGTGGCGATTGGAGGCATGGTTCGGGGATGCCTGGAACCTCCCATCCAAGGTGACTTTCTCCCAAGCGGGACAGTCCGACATCAGCACGACGGGACATTGGTCGACGCGGCCATTCGAACCGACGTGGTATTACGCCGGCAGGGTTTCGAAATGGTCGGGCAATTCGGCCTGGGCCTTCGAATACATGCACCACAAGATCTACCTCGATGATCCGCCGGCGGGCGTCCGGTCGTTTCGCATCACCAACGGAGTGAATTTTCTCCTCGGTGAGCGGCTCTGGCGCCGGAATGGCTGGGAGTTCGGGGCGGGGGCGGGTCTGGTATTCGTGGTGCCAGTCAGCTCGGTGCGCGGCCAGAGCTATGATTACTCGCACGGAATCTTCGATTCGGACTATGAGCTGGGCGGCGGCGGAATCGAGCTGAACGTCGCGCGGCGCGTCCGGCTGCTGCCATACCTCTACGCGTCGTTTTCGCTCAAGTCGACCGCTGCGTACCTGCACGTCAAGATCGCCAACGGTCACGCCAACACCTTCAACGTCGCGCTGCACGGACAGTACGGTCTCTCCATACAGGCCGGCCGATAGCACCTGACGGCTCGAGGCGGGAGCCACGGGGCTTGTGCCTTGCGGGAAAGGCTGCATATTCATGCAATATGCAGAAAGACAATATTGTCGCCCTCGCATTCTCCGGTGGGCTCGACACTTCCTATTGCGTGCCCCGGCTCGCGGAACGCGGCTTCACGGTCCACACGGTTTATGTCAATACCGGCGGAACCGGTGCCGAGCAGCGTGATGCAATCCGGCGTCAGGCGGCGGCGGTCGGCGCGGTCGTACACCACGAGGTCGATGCTCGCGCGCAGGTATTCGACCGCTTCGTCACGGCGCTGATCCAGGGCAACGTCCTGCGCGGCGAGGTCTATCCCCTCTCCGTGGCCGCCGAGCGCACCCAACAGGCGATTTCGGTGATCGACGTAGCCCGGCGGATCGGTGCCGGTGCCGTGGCGCACGGCTCGACCGGTGCCGGCAACGACCAGATCCGCTTCGACGTCGCATTCCGGGTGCTCGCGCCGGAACTCGACATCATCACTCCGATCCGCGAGGATGCCCTCACCCGCGACCACGCGATCGCGTATCTCGCCGCGCGCAATCTCCCGGTGCCGCCCGCCTCAGGCGCCTACTCGATCAATCGCGGCCTCTGGGGGACAACCTGGGGCGGTGGGTGGACCCACGATCCATGGGCGGCGCCACCGGCGGAGCTTCTCGATGCGCCCTCGCCGACGCCGGATGCGACTGACGTCATTGTGCGCTGGGCGAACGGCACGCCCGTGGCCATTGACGAGTCGGTGTTGTCCGGCCCGGATCTGGTCGAAGCACTCGCCGAGCGCGCGGCACAATTCGGCATCGGGCACGGCATCCACCTCGGCGAGACCGCTCTGGGCATCAAGGGCCGCATCGGCTTCGAGGCCGGTAGTGCGCTGATGCTGATTGCCGCGCACCGCGAGCTGGAGAAGCTGGTGCTGACCCGGTGGCAGATGTTCTGGAAGGATCAGCTCGGGCGCTTCTACGGCGATCGCCTGCACGAAGGCCACTATTTCGATCCGGCGCTGCGCGATATCGAGGCGTTGATCACCTCGTCGCAGCGGCGGGTGACGGGCGAGACGCGCATCCGCCTGATGCCGGGGCGCTTCGCCGTGACCGGCGTCCGCTCGCCCTTCTCGATGATGGATCCGGCGGTCGCGACATACGGTGAGGAAAATCGTCTCTGGACCGGCGACGAATCGCGGGCGTTTGCGCGGGTGAGCGCGATTCCCGATCTGCTGGCCGAGCGGGCCGGAACCCGTGGCGGGGAGCCGGTCTGAATGGCGGTGACCACACGGCTCCGGCTTGACCGGATCGCCTCGTCCACGCGCAACGCCGGACTCCCGACCGATGTGATTGTCGGCGACGACATCGTCGCGTCCGAGGGATTCATCCTGGCCGTCCGCATCGTGACCGACAAGAGCACTTACAACACGGTCGAAGACGTCAACGGCCGGATGATGGCACTCGGCGCCGGCGATGTCCTGGCGGGAACGCTGGGAGTCCGGCGCGCGCTGCGCGGGTACGCCGGCGAAGTCCCCGACGTACTGGCGGTCGGCGACATCATCAACGTGCTCAACCTTGGCGGCATCGTGGGACGGTGTACTTCGGAGAATCCCGAGATCGGCAGGCCGTTCGACGCCGAAGTGCTCGGCGCGGTGCTGGCATTTCCGGAACTTGGCGACCGCGTCGGCCGCCCGGCGCACATCCGTGAACATGCGGTGCCGCCGGCTGACACGCTGGCGTGCGACCTGCCGGTGGTCTATGTCGCGGGCACCTGCATGAACGCCGGCAAGACGGTTGCCGCGACCGAGCTGGTCCGCGGGCTCAGCCGCAGAGGTTTTCGCGTTGCCGGCGTGAAGCTCACCGGAGTGTCCCTGATGCGGGACGCGCTATCGATGCAGGATGCCGGGGCCGTGGCCGCGCTCACATTCAATGACGCCGGCGCGGCGAGCACCCATCCGGGGATGACGGTGCCGATCGCCCGTGGCCTTCTCAACCATGTCGTCGACCCGCGCGGGTCCCATCCCGACCTCGTCGTCGCCGAGCTTGGCGACGGCATTCTGGGCGAGTATGGCGTCCAGGACATCCTCCGCGCCGGCGATCTGATGGCGTTGGGGGCAGCCTGGGTCGTCGCCGCACCGGATCCGGTCGCGTGCTGGGGAGCGATGCACCTGATGCGCGACGAATACGGACTTCCCGTGACGATGATCACCGGTCCGGCCACCGACAACGAAGTCGGCCGTCGCTACATCACCCGCGAGCTGGGATTGCCGGCGCACAACGCACGACTGCATGCGCCGGCGCTGGTCGATGGCGTGGTGTCCGCCGTGGAGCAGTGGCGCGCCGAGTCCGGAGCCGCGCGGTGAAGGTCGCGGTCATCGGTTCGACCGGGTACGTCGGCGGCGAGCTGCTGCGCCTGCTGCTGCAGCATCCTGATGTGAGCGCGGTGACCGCGACGTCGCGCTCGCAGGCGGGCAAGCCGATCGCCGGCCTGTTCCCGGCGATGGCGCCGCTGGTCGACGCCCGGTTCGTGGCGCACGCGCCGGCCGAGGTGGCGCGCGGGCAGGACGTGGTATTCCTCGCGCTCGAGCACGGGGAATCGTCGCGGATCATGGGCGATCTCATCGACAGTGGGCCCGGGCTGATCATCGATCTCGCCGCGGATTTCCGGGTACACGACGGCCGGCTGCACGCGGCATTCTACGGTGAGCACCCGGCGCCGGCGCTGGTGCATCGCTTTGCATACGGACTGGCCGACGTGCGGGGTGCCGAGCTGCGCGATGCCACCGCGATCGCGGCGCCGGGATGCTTCGCGACCGCCGCCCAGCTGGCGCTGTACGCCATCGCCGATCTGGCTCTCGCCGCGCCGCCGGTGATCTTCGCGGTCACCGGGTCGAGCGGCGCCGGGCAGTCGCTCAAGCCCACCACACACCATCCGGCGCGGGCCCACAACATGTTCGCGTATGCCGTCATGGGCCATCGACACGAGGCGGAGATCCTCGAGCAATGGCGGGCATGGACCGGCCGCTCCGCGGCGCGGGCCCGATTGCTGTGCCACGCCGGGCCGTTCGTCCGTGGCATTTACGCGACCCTCCACGCGCACCTCGCCGAGCCGGTGCGGGACGTCAACGCACGCCTGGCCGGCCGCTTTTCGGGACGGCCCTTCGTCGGCGTCTCCGACTCGCCGCCGCAACTCACCCAGGTGGTGGGATCGAACACGGCGCTGCTGCATGCCGCTGCGTCGGAGGATGGCACTGAAATCGAGGTGATCTGCGTGATCGACAACCTGATCAAGGGCGCCGGGGGACAGGCGATCCAAGCCATGAACCTGGCACTCGGTCTCGACGAACGGGCCGGCGTCGCCGCGCCGGGGATGTTTCCGTGCTGACTGCCGCTCCAGATGCGCTCCTGCCGGTGTACGCCACCTTCCCGTTGCGAGCGGTGGCCGGACACGGCTCGTGGCTGGTGGACGAAGACGGCAACGAGTGGCTCGATGCCTACGGCGGCCACGCGGTCGCCAGTTCCGGGCACTCCCATCCCGACGTCGTGGCCGCGATCGCCGATCAGGCCGCGCGCCTGATTTTCTATTCGACGGCGGTGCCGCACGCCGGTCGCGAGCGCCTCGCGGCAACGCTCGCCCGGCTGGCGCCACCTCCGCTTGCCAAGGTCTTCTTCTGCAATTCCGGCGCGGAAGCCAACGAGAACCAGCTTGGTCTCGCGCGCCGCAAGACCGGTCGCACCACGGTGGTGACCATGCTGGGCGGCTGGCACGGCCGCACCGCCGCCACGCTGGCCTGCACCGACGGCGAACGATACGAGGCCGGTGCCCGCCGCGCCGGCGTGCCGCTTTCGCGGCGGGTTCCGTTCAACGACATCGCCGCGCTCGAAGCGGCCGTCGACCAAACCGTCGCCGCCGTCCTGCTGGAACCGGTGCAGGGATTCAGCGGGGCGCGGACCGCATCCCTCGAATTTCTCCGCGCCGCACGCGCCATCTGCGATCGCCACGGCGCGAAGCTGCTGTTCGACGAAGTTCAATGCGGCGTGGGGCGCAGCGGCTGCTTCACGGCGGCCGAGCACTTCGGCGTTACGCCGGATGCAATGGCGCTCGCCAAAGGATTGGCCGCTGGTCTGCCGATCGGTGCGGTCATCGCCGCTCCATCGCTGGTCGACGACATCCGTGTCGGCGATCTCGGATCGACGTTCGGCGGCGGGCCGGTTCCGTGCGCCGCCGCGCTGGCGAACATCAACGTCCTGGAACGCGAAGGGCTGCTGGAGAACGTTCGCACCGTCGGCGCGTGGATTCGCGATCGGGCCGCAACGCTGCCGCACGTGGTCCGGGTACACGGTCTGGGATTTCTGATCGGGTTGGAACTGGACCGTCCTGCGGCGGACGTGCAGCGCGCGCTCTGGGACCACCGGGTGCTGACGGGAACCTCGACTGACCCGCGCACGCTCCGCCTGCTGCCGCCCTTGTCGTTCGCGCAGGACGAGGCCGAACTCCTCCTTGGCGCGCTGGGCGCCGTGCTGGCATGAGCGGGCGCGACTTTCTCGCGATGGAGGACTGGAGCCGCGACGAGATCGACGGAATCTTCGCTCTGGCCGCTCGCTGCAAGCGCGGCGAGATCACCGGCGGTCTTGCGCGCAAAGTGCTCGCGATGGTGTTCATGGATCCGTCGATGCGGACCCGTTCGTCGATGGAAGTCGCCATGTTCCTGCACGGTGGCCACGCACTCTGCCTCGAACCGGGTAAGGGAAGCTGGAGTCTCGAGACCGATCTCGACGCGGTGATGGACGGTGCCACGGTGGAGCACGTGATCGAGGCCGCGCGGGTGTTGAGCCGCTACGCCGACGCCATTGCGGTCCGCACCTTTCCCAAAGGCACCGACTGGCGCGCCGAGCGCGAGGATCGCACCATCCGTAACTTTGCGCGCTTCAGTACGCGGCCGGTGATCAACCTCGAATCATCGCGGCGCCATCCCTGTCAGGGGCTCGCTGACGCGTTCACCATCCGGGAGAAGCTCGGCGACGTGCGCGGCAAGCGGTTCGTGCTGATGTGGGCCTGGCATCCCAGGGCGCTGCCGACGGCGGTCCCGGCCAGTGCGGCGATCGCGGCGGCGCACCTCGGTATGGATGTCACCATCGCGCGGCCGCCGGGATACGATCTTGACCCCGACGACTATGCCGCCATCCGCGGGGTGGCCGCCGAGACGGGTGGATCACTCGCGGTGACCGACGACTTCAACGCTGCCGTCGACGGGGCAGTCGCCGTGTACCCCAAATCGTGGGGATCGCTGGCGCACTTCGGCGACCCCGACGGCGAGCGCGCTGGTCGTGAAGGCAAGCGTGCCTGGCGGCTGACCTCCGACCTGATGCGCCGCACCGCGCCGGGTGGCATCGCACTGCATTGCCTTCCGGTGCGCCGCAACGTCGAGATCGACGGCGACGTGCTCGACGGTCCCTCCAGCGCGGTGATCGACGAGGCGGAAAACCGCCTCCACGTCCAACGCGCGCTGCTCCTCGAACTCATCGGCGACCGGGCGGCCGGATGAATCCTCGAACCTGCGACTGGACATCATGACCATCGACTCCACCCGCGGTATTTCGGGACTCAAGGGCGCCCTGCGCTACGTGCGCGTCTACCGTGATCACGTCTTCGTGGTCAAGCTCGGTGGCGACGTGCTGGCCGACCGTCACACCCTCGAGCAGGTGACCGAACAGCTTGCGCTTCTCGCGTCGCTGTCGATCCGGCTCGTCGTGGTCCACGGCGGCGGCCCGCAGGCCACTGCGCTCTCGCGCCGGCTCGGCCACGAGCCGACCATCGTCGCCGGCCGGCGGGTCACGGACGATGCCGCGCTCGAGATTGTCACCATGGTGTACCGCGGCCTGCTCAGTACCCAGCTCGTGTCGGCTCTGCATCGCAGCGGCGTGCAGGCGATCGGCCTCTCCGGCGTTGATGCGGAGACGGTTACCGCGCACCGCCGACCGCCGGTCCTGATCAACGACGACGACGGTATCGAGCGGCTCGTCGACTACGGCCACGTTGGCGACATCGACGCGGTGGATTCCCGCGCGCTGCGAACGCTCATGGATGCCCGTTTCGTCCCGGTCGTGTCGTCGCTCGCCGGCGACGGCGACGGCAACGTGTTCAATGTCAATGCCGACACGGTCGCCGAATCGATCGCCATCGCGCTGCAGGCCCAGAAGCTGATCTTCCTCACCGGCGCGCCCGGTGTGCTCCGCGACCGGAACGATCCGGCGACCCTGGTGACCTTCGCCGACCCCGACGACCTCGCGGAACTGATCGCCAGCGGCGCACTGGTCGGCGGCATGCGGCCCAAGGTCGAGGCATGCATCCGCGCCGCAACCGGCGGCGTCGAGCGCACCCACATCATCGACGGCCGGGTTCCCGACGCGCTGCTGCTCGAAGTGTTCACCGGGTCGGGATGTGGCACCATGATCGTCGGCCGCAAGGAGAAAGCGACCTATCTCGGTGTCGACCTGGCCGGCTGAGGTCGCGCTGCTCCGCGATCTGGTGGCAACGCCATCGGTGAGCGGCGACGAGACGGCGGTCGCGGCGCTGCTTGAATCGCGGGCCCGCGCCGCCGGCCTCGACGTCGTATGCGACGAGACCAGCGTTCGCATCGCGGCGGGCGACGAAGCCGCCGGCGCCACGCTGGTACTGGCGTCGCACCTCGATGTGGTGCCGCCGGGCGAGGGTTGGACTCGCGATCCGTTCTGCGCCGAGATCGAAGGCGGTCGGTTGTACGGGCGCGGTGCCAGCGATGCCAAGGCCTCGGTGAGCGCCATGTTCTCTGCGGTTGCCGATGTCGCCGGGCAGGTGCGGCCACTGCGCGGCAGGGTGCTCGCCATCTTCAGCTACGGAGAGGAAACCCGGAATGCCACCATGCCGCAGGCCCTGGAACGAGCCGGCCGTCTCGCTGCCGCGATCATCGGCGAGCCGACCTCGCTCCAGGTCGCCGTGGCGCAGCGAGGGTTGATGATGATCGACCTGCTCGCCCACGGCGAACAACGCCACGCCGGATACGCCGCCGACGGTCGCAACGCGATCACCGAACTGGCTCACGACCTGGTGCGGCTCGACGGCATCGTCGACGAGCGCGTCCATCCGGTGCTCGGCAAGACCACGGTCACGCCGACAATGCTGGAGAGTGGCATTTCGCGCAACGTGACGCCGCCGTTTGCCCGCGCGGTGGTCGACGTGCGGTCGACGCCAGTCTGGCCGCACGACGAGCTCGAGCATGCGCTTCGCGAGCGGCTGCGATCAGAAGTAATCGTCACGTCGAAGCGCCTGGTGCCGTGCGAGACGCCGTCGGGATCGCGATTGCTGGAGGCCGTGCGCGGCGTGATCGGCGGGACGGAAACGTACGGTTCACCGACCTGCTCCGACTGGTGCTATCTCCGCCACCTCGACGCCATCAAGTTCGGTCCCGGGACGTCGCGACTGTCCCATACGCCGGACGAGTCTGTCGATCTCGGCGAAGTCACCAGGGCGCGCGCACTCTACGGCGAGATTGCCGCGCGGTATCTGGCATGAAACGGCCACGAACACTCTGGTCCGCCGCGGGTCGGCCCGACCCGCGCATGATCGCCTATACCGTCGGTGACGATCGCGTTGCCGACGAGCGGTTACTGCGGTGGGACGTGCTGGGCTCGCTGGGTCACATCGAGGCGCTGGCCGGCGGCGTCATTACCAACCGCGATCGCGACCGTCTGCGGGCCGCGCTGCGCGCCGCGCTGTCGGCGGTCGAGACCGGTCGGCTGCGCATCGAAGCCGACCACGAAGACGTGCACAGCGCGGTCGAGTTCTGGCTGACGCGCCGTTATGGTGACGTCGGCGAAAGGATCCACTCCGGACGTTCGCGCAACGACCAGGTGGCGGTGGATGTGCGGCTCTACCTCAAGCACGCGGTCCTCGACTTGCACGACGGAATGACGACGCTCGCGGAGGTGCTGCTGCAGTTCGCGCGCCGCCACCGCCGCGTTGTCTGGCCGGGATTTACCCATCAGCGCGCCGCGATGCCGTCGTCGGCCGGAATCTGGGCTGCCGGCTACGCCGAGGCGCTGATGGGCGCCGCGGCCGGCGTCGCCGGGTTCTGGCCGCGACTCGACCGGTCACCGCTGGGCACCGCCGCCGGTTACGGGGTGCCGCTGCCCCTCGACCGCGCCGCGGCCGCCCGCGCACTGGGATTCTCCGGCATTGATGAAGTGGTCACCACGACGCAGCTGATGCGCGGCGATCTCGAATCGCAGGTGCTCTTCTGGTGCCACACCGCCGCGCGGGCATGCACCCGCCTTTCGATTGACGTAATCCTCTTCAGTGCCGACGAATTCGGCTGGATCATCATCCCGCCGGCGTGGTCCACCGGGTCGAGCATCATGCCGCAGAAGCGCAACCCCGATCTCTTCGAACT